>JAUVYX010000100.1 GCA_030602865.1 Dehalococcoidia bacterium
GCTGTTATCAGTGCTCCACTCTTTTGCCCTGCCTCTATTACCAGCACACCGAGGCTCAGCCCGCTCATAATCCGGTTACGCATCGGAAAATGTTCTGGTTTCGGTCTTATCCCCAGCGGGTATTCACTTACTAATGTTCCTTGTTCCATAATAGCTCGTGCCAGCTTGGTGTTCTCTGGAGGATAGATAGTGTCCAAGCCTGAAGCCAGCACGGCAACTGTCTTTCCCTGAACGTCAAGAGTAATTCGATGGGCTATAGAATCAATTCCTCTGGCCAGCCCGCTCACTATAGTCACGTTGCATTGGGCAAGGTCTCTCACTATTTCTTCAGTTACCTGTCGTCCATAGACGGTGGGGCGGCGTGTTCCTACCACAGCCAGGCAAGGCTCATCCTGGGTTAATGGATTTCCACGAAGGTAAAGGATGGGGGGGTAGTCGTAGATTTCCCTCAACCGCTGGGGATAGCGAGGGTCCTCGAAGTTGAGCGCCATTACTTGATAACGTTCAAGCTTTTCCAGCTCACTATCAGGGTTTATTTTAGACTTCAGCGATAAAAAAGCCTCTGTAGTTTTCGAGTCTAAGCCCGCCTGTCTAAAATCGCCCTCTGTTGCTTTCCAGGCCTGTTCTAAGTTGCCGAAGTAATCTCTCAACTGGGAGATTCTCACCCTGCCAATTCCAGGGACCCGGGAGAACCCTATCCAGTATTTTAATTCATCCGTGCTTGTCATAGCTTCGGACGGATTGTAGCATACTTTAAATTATTTATTAGCGTACGAAACAACCAGGACGACTTTTTCCCATTCCAGCCATTCGGCAAAGCTGGTGCCATTGCTGGTGTCTACAACAAATCTTGCCATCAACTGGAATTTGTCTCTGGGGCTGAGTCCTGTCCCAATTCTCTTCACAATGTCTGTTATGTCCACTGACTCCGGTGGACTATTCCATATTTCATCATCGCCTGATACCTTTAAGATTTTGACTGGCTCTGTGTTGTAACCTGGCAACTTTCCTGAGTCATCATTTATTTGCCATAGATATAAACCTTTAAGCCCTTCTCCTTGTTTAATCATGAAGGGGTCGCGTTCCATAAACTTAGTAGTGAATACCAGCTTTGCTTCTTTCACTTCTGTTCCCCGTATCTCATAGAGGTCGAAACTCCAGAAAGCACGATAGCCTATGTTGTCCTCATCGTCACCTGCCATAGTTTTAGAACTATCCTTGTCTCCTTCGCTTGATACAGTACCCGTTTCGTTTCTTACAGGGGT
The DNA here is from genome assembly GCA_030602865.1 of Dehalococcoidia bacterium. Next base: position 1,266 of record JAUVYX010000100.1, read on the forward strand.
GAATGTTTTTGTCATCTCGGTTTTTGTCACGGAAACTGAGATGCTGGTCATGTCACCACCACCTTCGCCATCATCTACAAGCGCTGTGATGATGTAGTCTCCTTCAATATCAGGTGCTATCCAGGTGACTTTATCTCCTACGCCGGTGATTTCGCCAGCTTCTATCTCCCATTTGTAAGTTAGAGTATCACTATCAGGATCGGTGGCTACACAGGTGATGAGTGTTCTGCCTCCGGGCAGGACAGTAGAAGTGTCGGCAGTCAGGCTGGTGATTGCCGGATCCATGTTTTCTACTACACTTATAGTAATGCTTGTTTGTGTGATGCCTCCTTTGCCGTCTTTCGCTGTTACCGTAATTGCATAATCCCCATACTGCTCCGGAGCAATCCATGATTGAGTGGGAACTGCTCCGCTGAATTTTCCTCCTGTGGTTGACCATTCGTAACTAACGGTATCGCCATCAGGGTCTGTTGCGGTACATATTAGTTCGACTATGGATGAGGGATATACTTGGGCCTGTGCAGACTCAAGTGATAATACAGGTGCCTGATTATCTTTCGGTGTTGTTGCCGTTGGTGTTGGTGGTGCTGTTGGTGCTGCTCCGGTAGGCACCGACGCAGGTTCTGCCTCCGAACTGCACCCCAGGCTCATTATCAATATGCTTAGTAAGATTAGAATTAGCCCAAGGGATAACTTCGATTTCCTTTTCATATTTGCCTCTCTACTCCATAGCAAGGTTGCTTTATTTAGTTGTTTTCATAATAACACAGAAGTTTTATATCAACAATCAAATTGTTTAGTATAACGATGTAGTTATTAAATGTTGAATAGCTATCGCTATCAAGGACAAAATGAATTCTTTCAATTGGCGGAGAGGGTGGGATTCGAACCCACGGTCACATTAACGACACGCGCTTTCCAGGCGCGCCTGATAGGCCACTCTAGCACCTCTCCTCATAAGCTGTTTGTTCCTGTGGGAAGACAAGCTGTATATTAAAGTTTCTCTCTCCGCTTTCAGGCTATCGCTATTTATTACCTGAACATGGCGGAGAGGGTGGGATTTGAACCCACGAGGCATTGCTGCCCACCGCTTTTCGAGAGCGGCACCATCAGCCACTCGGTCACCTCTCCCTGACTAGCCCTTGATTATAGCATATGGTTTCAGCCTATTATGTGATTCGTTGTGTGCTTCTTATATGTTATACTCATAACAGTTACGTATGCAAAAAAAGTATTCCTTTACATAAAGTATTCATCGTAATGTACTTACTTTTCCCTGGTTTCTTATGGTAATTGATATAACGAAAATCTGGCATGGTTTAACAGTACCGGAGGTTCTAAGCTCCCTGCAAACAAGCATTCAGGGTCTTACAAGCGAGGAAGCTCAAAAGCGACTTGCTCAGTTTGGTCCAAATGAACTGGTTGGGAAAGAAAGCATATCTCCCTGGGTAGTTTTTCTCTCTCAGTTTAAAAACTTCCTGATTATTATACTTCTTATAGCAGTTGCTCTATCAGCCATTTTAGGGGAACTGGCTGATGCTAGTGTAATTGCGCTCATTGTTCTTTTTGCTTGTGGTTTGGGCTTTGTTCAAGAGTATAAAGCTGAACGCGCTATGGAATCCCTGAGAAAGATGGCAGCGCCTACCGCATCAGTACTGAGAGATGGGAAGGAAATAGAAATTCTGGCCACACTACTGGTACCAGGCGATGTGGTTTTAATTGGAGTGGGAGATCGAATACCCTCTGATGCACGACTTGTTGAGGCTGTTAATTTAAAGGCTGATGAAGCGTCGCTTACAGGAGAGTCTGCACCGGTAGATAAGACGACTAAAATCGTTGATGGAGATGTGGCAGTCGCTGATAGGAAAAACATGGTCTATATGGGCACTGCAGCAGTATATGGGAGGGGAAAAGCGGTAATAACTTCGACTGGCATGGCTACCGAATTTGGCAGGATTGCAACATTGCTGCAGACGGTTAAATCTCAGCGAACTCCACTTCAGGTTAGTCTGGATCAGATGGGAAAATGGATTGCAGGCGGTGCCATAGCACTTTGTTTTATATTGGCAGGGATTGGTGTTGCTCGGGGACATGAAATGCTGGAGATGCTAATCTGGGGGGTAAGCCTGGCTGTAGCCGCTGTACCTGAAGCTTTGCCGGCGGTGGTGACTATCTCATTGGCAATTGGCGTACAGAGGATGGTTAAACGAAATGCGCTGATTCGGAAATTACCCGCTGTGGAGACCCTGGGTTGTACCACCATTGTCTGTTCGGATAAAACTGGTACCCTGACCCAGGACCAGATGACGGTTCGTCAGATCTATACTAGAAATGGCTTCTTTGACGTTACAGGGACGGGCTATGATCCCCAGGGGGAATTCTTGTTAAATGGAATACCCTGTAATCCGAAAGAGAATAATCATTTAGAACATCTGCTCATCATAGGTAGTCTCTGTAATGATGCCAAGCTTGTACAGGAAGAGAATAAATGGCAAATAAAAGGTGATCCTACTGAAGGAGCATTGATCTCTATGGCAGCCAAGGCAGGGTTGTGGCAGAATGATTTGAATGACCGGTTTCCACGCATTGATGAACAGCCCTTCTCTTCAGAAAGAAAGAGAATGACCACTGTTCACCAAACAGAGGAAGGTGAGGTTGCCTATTCCAAGGGGGCACCTGAAATGATTTTAAACTCCTGCCGCTACATTCTTGAGGATGAACAGGAAAGAGAGTTAACCGACGACGATAAGCAGAGCATCTCCAGCGCAGCTCAACTTATGGCTGGCAATGCTTTGCGTGTTTTAGCTATGGCTTACAGAGGGCTTTCTGAGGAAGATAGACAAAGTGAAGTAATTGAAGAAGGCATGGTTTTCGCTGGGTTAGTTGGCATGATTGACCCGCCTCGCGACGAGGTAAAAGATGCGATAAGACTGTGTGAGCAGGCTGGCGTAAAAACAGTGATGATAACCGGCGATCATAAGATGACGGCGGTAGCTATTGCCAGGGAACTGGGATTGTTCAAAGAAGGAGATGCATTGACTGGTGCTGAACTGGATAATTTAAGCGATGAGGAGTTTCAGGATATTGCCGAAAAGGTGGAGGTCTATGCCAGAGTATCTCCGTCACATAAACTGCGGGTAGTGGAGATGCTGTCGAGTAAAGGTCATGTAGTTGCAATGACCGGCGATGGAGTAAATGATGCGCCATCCTTGAAGAAGGCAGATATCGGAATTGCAATGGGAATTACTGGAACAGATGTGAGTATTGAGGCTGCTGATATGGTGCTTACTGATGATAATTTTATCTCCATTGTGGCGGCTATCGAGGAAGGGAGAGCAGTCTTCAATAATATAAAAAAGTTTTTAATGTATCTCCTGTCATGTAATATCGGAGAGATATTGTTGATGGCGATAGCTATCTTATTTGGTCCTTTGATA
>JAUVYX010000078.1 GCA_030602865.1 Dehalococcoidia bacterium
GCTGCCTACATCCCCCCCCGGGAGTTTGAGGACCAGGCCATACTTTGCCCCTGCCTGGAGTATGAAGGCAGACATGCTTATTTCAAACCATTCTCCCGGGAAGGCTGATTTTGTGGTGTCCCCATCTATGGTGCCATGGCTCAGGATTGGGCCTGTGGGCTTTCCTGCCCCGTCAGTTGCATAGATGTCTGCATGCAGGTCTCCCAGGGGGTTAGGTCCTCCCCCAAATAGCTTGACCTTGACGCTTGTTATTGTGTGATTTTCATTCGGGCCTACATTTCCCACAGTAAAGGTTTGTGCAAGCCAGTTGAGGCCATAGACTGTGGTTGATGAAATTCCCGGTCCGGTGTAGTATTCATATTTTGCTGAAACAAGGGGGAGTCCAAGGGCTTCATTTATATCATTCAGGAAGGTGATGGAAAGGCCCCTATTGAGCCAGTGCTGGGCAATGTAACCGGCTTCATCATGGAGGGTCTGACCCTTGTATTTCATTTTTATCTTGAAAAGTTGCTCTGCGTATGCAAGGTATGAGAAGGCGAGCATTGGGGTTACGCCAAGGCCCTTGACAATCATCTCCAGCTTGATTCGGTCTGCTGCCGTCGGCGCGTACCTTGCCGTCTGCCCCGGCAGGACCAGGGCCCTGAGCTTCTTGCTGTATTTGTCCGTCCTCCTGGCGCTGTCTCTCATAAGAATTATTTGGAGCTGATGGTTTAAATTATGGGGCTGTGGGGGCCCGGACACCTCAGGGAAACCCGGACCCCACAGAAGGTATCTACGCGTCAAGTATTATCTGGGACCCTGGCCGCCTTGGCTTTGTAGCCGACCACCACCCCGAATATGCCTATGACCCCGGCAAGTAGGGTCCCGTCATATCCAAGGTACAGGGCCCAGCACATAATCAGGGCCAGGAAGCCCAGCGCAATGATGGTGACGACGGCCTGGTCCTTCATGCTGGATTATTGGGCCCGTTCCTTTATTAAGTTTTCAGGATTGAAGCTTCTATGGCGCGGAGCTCAACAAAGCACTGCTTGATAAACGGCTCCAGGTCCACCTTGATAAAGGATTCCCTGACATGCTTTGCCCTCTTCATCAGGTGCTTTTCCACGTCCTCAAGATTCATTGGTGACATAATTCACCCCCTTCCTTTAGATTCCTCCCCGGCGCGGAGCTCGGCGAAGCGGGCTCTAATCCATTTTCTGGATACTCGTATGTTGTATTTTACTACTGTTCTTGGCAACTGCCCTATTAGGTAGTCCTCCACATCATCAAGATTTATTGGCGTCATGCTATCCCTCCTTGATTATACATCCCTTTTTCTTTTGCATCTCGTTCTGGAACTTCTCTGCTGTATCAGGGTTTATGAATGTCAGTGTTACAGTATCACCAGACCAAGCACTCTCAGCCTTAAAGGTTTCCACTATCAAACAATCTAATGGGTCCTTCTTTACCATACCTCTCAACCTCCCTATTTCTCAACAAAGCCGATTCCCCCGGCCTTGGCTATCTCCAGGAGCTTGTCCAGCCGGAGCATCTTCCTGATGTGCTCTTTCTCTGCGTCTGCGTTCTCAAGCCGGCCAATCTCCTTCTTGTGGTCCTGCTTTATGGCCAGGAGCTCCTTCTCTTCCTCAGATGTTAGTACCATGGTATCTCAACCTCCTTATCTTGATTTCTGCCCTAATTATTTGTCTGCGACAGCCTTTATGCCCATCATTGCGATAAGCTTTGCCTTGTCGTTGGCGCGTATGTTACTTTCAACAGCCGCACTAAACAGGGTTCCCATGGCCGTAATCGGGGTTACCTTGACGTTCCCCTTTAGTATGTATATACACAAACCAAAAAGGGAAGACCTGTCAGTGGGGTCCTCATGTTCCAGGATAAAGTCTAGTGCCGGTTTCAGCAGCTTCCCCAGGGTAACCTTGTTTATTCCTACATCATCGCTTGTTTTGATTTCCATTCAATTCCTCCTTCCTTTTATTGATTTCATCCCTGGGGGCAGGCATCCAGGATAGCACCAGTATTTTCGCCTTAGGCCAAACCAGGAATATTTTACATAGTGCACGTCCCCCAGGAACCTCCCGCATTTCCAGCAGCGCTTTTTTTTATTGAACATTCAATTCCTCCGTTCTTCTGTCAATTGCAGCATAAGCCAGGGCAGCCTCAACCTGGTGGAATCTCTCCGGGTCCTTTACCAGGTTTTTGATGTGGTCCGCAACCTTGTGGCACTGATAGCAGAACGGGATGGTGTTCTCCAGGGCGAGCTGGGGATTCTGACGCACTACCTTTGTAGTGTATGCGTATTTCCAATGGTGGAGCTCAATCCTGCCGTGAGCACCGCATGCTTTGCAATAGTGCTCCCAGGGTCCCTCAACTGTGACCCTGGCCCTCCTGTACCTGACCCTGAATTTTGTAACCCCTCCCCCCGTATTATTTCCTGTGGAAACCATAAAATCCCTATTGCTCTATTATTGGATTGAATTATATATATATGTAACTAATAACAATATATTGATATATTATAATTCCCCTTTCCAGGAGAAAGAGAGGGGAGGGAGGTATCATTCATGGCAAGACCCAAAGAATTTGAGGACCTAACCACCACATCATTAACAGTAGGCCGGAGGCAGCTCAAGGAAGCCAAGGAGAGAGATTTAAATCTTTCGGACCTTTTCCGGGAGGCCCTTAATAGTGTACTCAAAACTCCAGTGAAGAGAGCCAAGGACAGCAAAGCATCAGCCAGGGTAAAAAAGAAAATCCGGGGAATCCCCAAAATGCTTATGAACATGAAGCTTGGCATTGTGGCAAAGAACCCGTCTGCTGCTGACCGGCATGCAACCTCTTTAAACATGAAGTGCAACACTGAGCTAACAGGTGAGGACCTTATGTCCCTCATCCCGAGGTATTGATTATGGCCTTCAAATTATTCAGTTCAGGATTTGGCAGCCGTTGGAAGTCCCAGGAGAAGCAATGCCCTGAGTGTGGCAGTACCGATTTAATCTACCTTGACAAATTCTATGCAGAGTGCAGGAGATGTGGGAAGCTCTTATCCAGGTCCGTCCTGAGGAGGCAGTGATTTATGCAGGGTGCTACTGACGGGGGAAAACACATAGAAGCCATGAGAACCGAGCACATGAAGAGAGGCTTCTGTCAAATCAAGGCAACCGGCTGCACCGGCTTCTGCGAGGTCCTGGAGAGATGCCATGAGAAATATAAGCCGGAGCGTTTTCTTTATGCCTGCCATCACTGCCACCACCTGACACATTTCCGGCCCTGGCTTCTCACTGACAAGCAGAAGGAGATGCTGCTCCAGGTCCGGCACGGCCCCAAGATGTGGCTCGCCCTCTCAAAGAAACCCCGGGTCAAGGCCCTGCTGCTGAAAAACTATATAGCTCCTGGCAGGAGGAAGGCCCAGCTGGAGGTCAGGAGAAGGGTGAGGGAGAGGGCCAGGAGACCTTAATAAACCATCTCATCAGCGACCAAGGTGTTTGTTCCGTTGTCGTCTGTTGCAAGTTCCATGGTGTTGCCGTGTATCAAATTGTGGTTGCATGTGGCATCAACAATTCTTATAAAGCGGTTTCCCCAGTTGCTGTTTATTATATTTTGGTCTGAACCAGCAGTGATGCGGATTGCTATGAGGTCATTCACTATATGGTTGTCAGAAACTATATTTTCGCTTGAGCCGTCCAGCTCAATACCTATAAGCTCACCTGCTAAATCATTTCCTATTATTCTGCCCTTGCCGCTGTCCTTTATTTCAATCCCGGGCGAGGTTCCCTTGATGTGGATATTGAAAATCAAAAAGTTATCAGAGTCTTTGATTTGCATGCCAAAAGAACCGCCCTGATTTCTTAAACAATGGAAGTCCCGTAATGTGACCCGGGCTGCTGTATCTACTTGTGCCACGTAAAAGGGACCAGTTAAACTAAAGAATGTCCCTGCGCCCATCCCTGCAAGGGTGACATAATTCTTATCTATCACTATGTTTGCTGATATGCTGTATCCCCCCTCCAGGAGAAGGACCATCCCCCCCTCAGGTCCCAGGGCCTGGATTGCCTGGTTAATTTGCACATCATCATTGGCCCCATCACAAACATAATCAGCCCTGTCCTTGTCCAGGCTGTTATTGGCCGCGACTATCAGGGTGGCCGCCCTCCTTGGTATATTTTCCGGGTCTATAACATGGCCGTCATTCCAATCTTCGTGCATGCCCCTGTCGCCTGATGCAACTACCCGGGCGTGAGTTATGGCCATAAGCCAATCACTCCCCCGGCGGCTTTTATACCGCAACCCTCCCGGCGCCCGTTGCTTGTATTGTTGTTGTGTGGTCGTCATACACAGTTGTCCTTAGGTATCTGTCATGCTTGTTGTAGTCTATTTTGACCCCGTGCATTTTCACCCATGGGAACAGGCCCAGCTCCTCTTCCTTGTTTCCCCACTTCTTGATTACCTGGACCTTCTCCGCGTCAGGGCTGTACCTTCCCGTGTTGATGGTGATGTATTCCGGGACCTGGAGGCTTGCTGCTCCGTGTGCTATTACTTCATGCGCCATAATTATCACTGCTTCCTCAACCTTGTCAGGCCAACACCATCTACCCTGAGGGTGCTGTCCACGTTGTTCCTGGACCTCACGCTAAACTTTATTGTCAGTGCAGCGTCGGGTAGATTGGCTGTGTGGTCAGCTGCTGCTGTCACCATGTTGTCCACATAAAACAGGACGTGGCCTGTGGTGAACTCTATCCTGTAATGCCCGTATTGATTATAAGCCGCTATTAATGTCTCTGTTTCTGCTGCCCCGTCCCCGGTCACTGCATAGACATTGCCGTTATAAACCCTGAATATTGCCATGTCAAGGTTCTGCGTAAAGAGCGCATCAGAATCGTCCTGGAAGCCGAACTCCACAACTGAATTAGCAACTCCGGCAGCGTCATGCACTGCTGCTATGTCAACAGCGCAGGTCAAAACCGGCAGGTCCCCGGGGCTTGTTATGTTTGAAACCGCATTATCTAGCTTGTGCCTCATAGAGCTGATTTGGTTTGTTACCCCCCCGGTGTTCAGGACCACAAAAGCATGCTCGGCGCCAGCTGCTCCGACCATTGCCCAGGCCGGATTGGAACCTCCTGCTGTTTGTGCGAAGTCCCAATCCGCTGCCAGTGCCACACCCAGGGAAAGCCCCAGGTGGCATATCTCATCATCAAAATTGCATTCGTGGTCGTCGTTCCACTCGCTCGCCAGGCCTGTATCTAAAGTTGCCTTTACCGCTTTGTGCCTCTGTGTCATAAGCTACAATTCCTTACCCATGGGTAGAGCCAGGAGGACCAGGTGCAGGACCAGGTTTATCGCAGGGCTTCTCCTCGGTTTCCTCGGCTTCCTTCTTCTTCTTCTCT
>JAUVYX010000020.1 GCA_030602865.1 Dehalococcoidia bacterium
ATTATAAGCTCCGGGCTAAAGTACTATGCCGACCAAAAAACCAAACCCCCACAGGAAGAGTAACGATTTAAACAACTTTTCCCAGGGAAATGATTATTGCCACCCCTTAATATCTTTTTATAACAGCCTTTCAGTCACATCAATGCTGGATTTATTTCCGTTATCTGTCATCAGCTTTACAAACACCCGGTTCAGTTTACCACGATAGAGTATTACAGTATGCTTATTACCGTTGCCTCTAGAAACCTTATACTGGTTGACGCTATAATGGTTGATGAAAAATCCGAGGAGGGGCTGGAGGGAAATTTTATTCAATTCCAATATATCAAGACATGGATATGACAGAGCACTGGCATAGTCTTAGCCAAGAGGAGATGCTGTCAGCGCTCAGTTCCAAGCGTTCCGGACTTAGCATGGACCAGGCTGCCGAGCGTTTACAGCAGTACGGCCCTAATGAGCTTAAAGTAAAGAAAAAAACCTCTCCGGCAATAATTTTTTTCAGACAATTCCTCAGCCCTCTAATATACGTACTTATGGCTGCAGCTATAATCTCTATTGTTGCTCAGCACTTCATCGATGCCTGGGTAATAATGGCAGTTCTTGTGGTCAACGCGATTATCGGTTTCCTGCAGGAGACAAGAGCAGAGAAAGCCATGGAGGCGCTGCTCCAGATGGCAGCCCCCAAGGCAAAGGTAAGGCGGGACGGGAGTGTGAAGCAAATACCGGCCATGGAGACAGTTCCCGGTGATATATTCCTGCTTGAAACCGGAGATAAGGTACCGGCTGACGCGAGACTTCTGGAGGTATCCAATCTAAAGATAGATGAAGCTGCGTTAACCGGCGAATCAATGCCAGTCGACAAAAATACTAAGCCCCTCACCGAGGCCACTACTGTGGCCGATAGAAAGAACATGATCTTCATGGGCACAATTGTTACCTATGGCAGGGCTACAGCAATAACGGTACGAACCGGTATGTCAACCGAAATAGGCAAGATAGCGACCGCCATTCAGGAGATAAAGCCAGAGAAGACCCCTCTCCAAAAGAGTATTGACAAACTAAGTAAGTACATTCTCCTCTTCGTACTCGGGATTGTTGCTATACTGATTGCAGTTGGTTTTGTCCGGGGAATGCCCTGGCTGGATATATTCATGCTGGCGGTGGCAGCCTCCGTTTCAGCCATACCGGAGGGACTGCCAGCTGTCGTTACGGTAGTTCTGGCTATAGGCATGCAGAATATGGCCCGGCACAACGCCGTCATTCGTAAGCTGGCGGCGGTGGAGACCCTCGGCTCAGCCACGGTCATCTGCTCGGATAAGACAGGGACTCTAACTCTGAACGAGATGACCGTACGCCGTCTTTACATCACCAATCAGCTTATTGAGGTAACTGGTGAGGGCTACAGTCCGCAAGGTGAATTCCGACAGAATGGGCAACTGCTGAATCCGGACAGCAATAAACGTCTGAGATTGCATCTGCAGATAGGGGCTCTGTGTAACGATGCCTTGCTGACCTGCGAAAAAGATTTCTGCAGCATATATGGAGATCCGACTGAAGGTGCCCTGGTAGTGCTTGCTGCCAAGGCAGGTATGGATAAAGAAAAGCTGGAGAAGGGTTTTCCCCGTCTGGACGAAATACCTTTCCAGAGCGAAAAACAGTACATGGCTACCCTCCATCATCAAGACGGCGCTGGCAGGGTAGTATACCTTAAGGGGTCAGTAGAACGCGTCCTTTCTTTCAGCAAATATATGTTGTCTGAAGATGGAGTTGCTCCACTGGCCGACGATGATGCTCAGGCTATTATGCAGACAAACAACGAGATGGCTGAACAGGCAATGAGGGTTATCGCTACTGCGTATGTCGAGTTGCCTGCTGAGACTGAAGAGCTTAGAGAGGAATACATTAAGGGAAAACTGGTTTTCGTGGGTCTTGTGGGAATGGCTGACCCACCTCGCGAGGAAGCGAAGGAAGCAATAAAGTTGTGTAAGCAAGCTGGCATCAAGGTAGTTATGATTACCGGCGACAACAAGATTACGGCTGAATCGGTGGCTCATCAGCTTAACCTGCCACCTGGAAAAGCCGTCATCGGTACTGAGCTCCAGCAGATGAGTGACGAAGAACTCTCGCATCGCATAGAAGATATCTCGGTTTTTGCCCGTATTGAGCCACTGCACAAGCTCAGAATAGTCAATGCCTTCAAGAACCGTGGGCATACTGTGGCTATGACCGGCGATGGTGTCAACGATGCTCCCGCGCTGAAATCAGCAAATATTGGCATCGCAATGGGTATCACCGGCACAGGCGTTGCCAAGGAAGCCAGCGATATGGTGCTAACTGACGATAACTTTGCTACAGTGGTCTCGGCGGTGGACGAAGGCAGGGCAATCTTCAATCGGCTGCGCAATGTCGTTTTCTTTTTGCTGAGCACTAATTTTGGTGAGCTGCTGGCCTTGATACTCTGCGTCGGATTCATCGGCAAAGCACCGCTACTGCCGCTACAGATTATCTGGGTAAACCTGGTAACAGATACGGCCACTGGTATTCCCCTGGGGCTTGAGCCCAAATTTGGCGACGAACTCAAACAACCGCCGCGTCACCCAAAGGTCGGCCTGCTGTTTCCGGGCCTAATCCTTCGTATCTCTTTCATGGCAACGCTGATGGGGGTTGGCATCTTCCTTCTTTTCAACTGGGCCCAGTCGAGGATGAGTCTTGATGAAGCACGTACGGTAGCTTTCTGTACTATGGTTACCTTTGAATGGTTCCGGTCCTTCAGTGCACGATCAGATGAGCATACTGTACGTACACTTGGAGTGCTGCGTAATCGCTGGTTGGTCATCACCATTTCAATAGCTATCTTGTTGCAACTGGCAGTTGTCTATCTGCCGTTCATGCAGGCTGCCTTGAGCACGGTGCCTATCGGCATTGACCGCTGGGGCATTGCCGTTCTTGCCGGCGGAAGCCTTTATGTCATTGAAGAACTGCGCAAGACCTTCTTCCCCAAACTTTTCAGCCTGGGAAAGTGGAAACCACTACGCTAGGCACGATAATAATACCGAAGCTGAGTCAAGAGAAACGATACCCGCTGCAACCGCGGGCTATGTATAATTATTTAAGGACTCTAACAATAAATGGGATATAATGAAGAGGATATCGCGAGAAATTCTGTCATTATTGTAAGTAATTTCCGCAAAGTCTACGGTGATTTAGTAGCTGTAGATGGCATCAGTTTTGAGGTGCAACGTGGCGAGATCTTTGGTCTTCTAGGGCCCAACGGCGCGGGTAAGACCAGCACGCTGGAAACTCTTGAAGGGCTGCGTGCTTCCGATGGCGGCATTTTACAGGTAATGGGAGTAGACCCCACACGAGAGTCGCGCAAGCTGAAGAACCTGATCGGCGTCCAATTACAGACTTCGGGGCTCCCAGACAGCATGCGTGTCGATGAGGCGATGAAATTCTTCTGTGCCTACCATGGCGTTGCTCCCCGTTATGATGCACTTAAGCGTCTGGGACTATCGGATAAAATGAACTCACCATATTACATGCTTTCTACCGGCTTACAGCGACGTCTGGCTCTTGCCGTAGCGTTGGCCCACAATCCACCCGTTGTGCTTTTGGACGAGCCGACTGCTGGCCTTGACGTCCCATCTCGCATCGAGCTTCATGACCTGATGCATGAATTGCAGGCAGAGGGAACCACCATCATCTTAGCTACTCATGACATGGCCGAAGCAGAAAAAATGGCCGATCGTGTTGCTATTTTGCTGCGTGGCAGGATTGTCGCCACTGGCACCCCCCGAGAACTGACCGCAACCGGTGCTGGCCTCACTAAAGTCTCGGCTCGTACAGGAGGAACTAGTCTGTCTGAACCAGATATTAGCTTCCCTGCCGTCAGTCAACAGGTGTTCAAAGATAACTATGCCATCTACTACAGCTCTGATCCTGGCCCCACAGTTTCGGCCATCATTGCCCACATCGAAGCGCAGGGCGACACGCTGATTGATTTGCGAGTGGAGCGCCCCTCCCTTGAAGAGCGTTTCCTGGAAATCACCGGTACAGGAGCTGTCCAATGAACGCTTTTGCTAACCATTTTTCCTTTGAATTCCGCACTGGTATTCGTGACAAGACCTTGCTCTTGATGAACTATCTCTTCCCGCTAGGACTTTATGCCATGCTGGGATTTCTTATGACGGAACTCAACCCACTTTTTGTCGAGACTATGATTCCTGCAATGATCATCGTCGCAATCATGTCGGGTACAGTACTTAGCTTACCCAATCCACTGGTAACAGCGCGAGAGGCCGGCATCTTTCGCAGTTACAAGATAAATGGTATACCGACAATCTCGATTCTGACTATACCGACGCTGACAACAATATCGCATATGGTAGTCGTATCGATGATAATCACCGCTACTGCACCCCTATTTTTCAGTGCGCCAACACCTGTCAACTGGCCCGGTTTCATCCTATTTTTCCTGCTGGCGGCCTTTTCCCACGCCGGACTTGGCATGCTAATCAGTGTGATTTCATCCAGTGCACGTGCTGTTGTGCTATGGTCGCAACTGCTTTTCTTGCCATCAATGATGATAGGCGGTCTGATGATACCTTATAGTATGTTACCCGGTGCTCTCAGCAAGGTTGCATTGCTCTTGCCTGCTACTCACACCATGAATGTCTTTCAAGGGTTAGCCCAGAATCAAGTTACTGCTTTTAACCCGCTCTGGTCAGTCCTTATCTTGCTTGCAGGAGGCATATTGTCGTTTGGACTGGCGAACTATCTCTTCTGCTGGGATAGCCATAATACTGCGCGACGTGGACATCCCGCATTGGCTTTGCTGGCTCTGCTGCCCTGCGCTGTAGGAATAGTCTTGCTATAGTGTTCAAAAGAATGGAACAGGCAGACTCAAGGCTTGTCTGGTACGCTCTTTATTAGCAAGGTTCGGGTAGCGATGGTAGAATCTGTTGGGAGGGAAATGATACCATGACTTCTTTTGGTGATTTCATGCTGTTTATTGGCTCTGTTGCAGCTATATCGCTCACCGGCGTAATGATGCCGGGGCCGGTCACTGCCATTACCATTACGAAAGGGGCTCAACATAAAACGGCAGGTGCACTTATTGCTGTCGGTCATGGCATGATCGAATTTCCCCTGATTGTGCTAATCTACCTCGGCTTCGCCCGCTTCCTCATTATTCCGGAAGTGAAAATGTCCGTGAGTTTGGTGGGAGGGTTAGTGCTCATCTGGATGGCGGTATATATTTTTAGAACCAAGCCCACCTTATTCAATGAGCATAAGAAATCATCACAGAATTGTGTTGTTGCAGGTTTAGCCACGACTGCTGCCACTCCATACTTTTTCCTATGGTGGGCAACTGTTGGTTTGGCGCTCCTTGCAAATGCTCGTATTTTCGGAATTATGGGGGTAGTCGCACTGGGAGTAACTCACTGGCTTATCGATCTTAGCTGGCTCTACTTTATTTCATGGCTAGTATTCAAGTCAAAACATTTGTGGACAGAAAGAGTGCATCGCCTTGTGTTCGCCGGATGTGCGATTGTCCTGGCCGGATTCGGAGTTTGGTTTATATTCTCTGGTATTAGCTTCGCTCTTGCCTCTTAACTACGTCAATAAGATATGCAGGGATAAAAAAGAGAGACCCTCGGCATTTTCAAAGAGCATCTATAGAGATATTGTTGACTAACTCACCCAGCAAACTTAGGTTCCGGCAAACCCTTCACATCAGTCTGGATGCGAAATAAGTCTCCGGCGAATGGTGCCTGTTTTCCTTTATCTACGTTCCACCCGGTGGTCACATACAGTTCATCAAGATTGTCGCCACCAAAGATACAGCTCAGAGTAAATGGTGTAGGCATACGTATCTCCCTGTCTACCTTGCCTGCAGGGTCATATCTGACTACCTTATAATCTTTGCACAACGCACACCAGACATACCCCTCTCTGTCTACGGTCAACCCATCGGGATCAATATTCTCTGAAAACTGTACGAAATTCCTTCTATTTGAGATATTCCCTGATTCACTGTGGAAATCGTAAGCATAGATGACGTGTTTCTTTGTATCATTATAGTACATGGTCTTATCATCGGGGCTCCATCCAATTCCATTTGATAGTATTATCCCTGTCTCCATTGTATGAACCGTTCCGTCAGGGTCGAGTCGATAAAGAGAGCCCGCGGCTTCATTGCTTCCTTCAATCATAGTTCCGGCCCAGAAGCGCCCCTTCCTGTCCACCTTCCCATCATTAAATCGCGTCCGTTTGTTGTTCGCCTCCGGATCAACTATGAAATCAAGCTTGCCGCTTTTTGTATCCCAAAAAGCAAAACCGTCTCTGGTGGCCAAGATCAGCCCACCGGAAGCCCTAAACGATAGTGCTCCAATAGGAATACCCGTATTGAATATTTCGTAAGTTCCTTTTGCCGGCCAATACCGATAGATAGTACCCGGCCAGAGATCAATCCAGTACAAAGCCTTCTCTTCGACGTTCCACTGTGGACTTTCTCCCAGATTATTATTTAAGGTCAATATATGTTCTACTTCGTACACTTTTCGCTCCTTTTCACTAGAGGGTTATCTCTAGAATATTCGTTAAGTAAACTTATTTATATCTTATAGTTTTTATACTTAACTAGTCAGCAATAGTGGTGTTATCTTATAAGATTCTCTATAGGGTAGCAACTCACAATAACTCTTGTTAACAAATAGTGACAGCTTTTATACTATGGTTAGCCCTACATCTAGCTAGAGATACTTTGATATAATTAACATGAAACGGGCCTACTAAATTGGAGGTTTATATGACAGATCCAGCACAGGAAGCAATTGCTACTTTCCACAGATGGAATAATGCCTGGAATGCTCGTGATATTGAAACACAGATTGCCCAGATGCATTTCCCTACTCTACGACTAGCCGAAAACAGGTTTCACTGGTGGGAGACTGCTGATGACTTCCGGGCAATTCAAGATGAAATAACAGAGAAACTAAAAGTGGAAGGGTGGCACCATACCAGTACACTGTCGATTAAAGCAGTTCAGGCAAGTGCAGACAAGGTCCACCTGGTTATACGACAATCACGTCAACACGCAGATGGCACTGAATATAACGGGTTCGACACCCTCTGGATATTTACGAAACTCGATGGTCGTTGGGGAGTGCAATTCCGTTCGTCTTTCCTGACCAATACTGAGGTTAATGAGTTAGGCGCGGCTTCACCATTACCTTAGAGTGAGCCACCGAGACTGGACACATCAGGTTATGATGATTTAGCAGGGCCAAAATATCCTGTATCATTGCCTTTCTCTATGCATGAGCATGTATATAAATTCCACAAGAGATGGTAGCGCTTCAATTTCTTGGGCCCAAATTTATGGCAGCAAGACTCCTTTTAACAATTATTTTTATAGTTATTATGCAAGTACCTATAGAACAACTAATCAAATGGAGCGATAGCAAACAAATCTCAGGAGGTGAAGAGGATGCAAGTATTTGATATTAAAGCTATGGCGGTACATCCGTACGAGGAAAGGGATAGAAATATCTTTTATAAGGCTAAGGAATTTAAAGCAAGAATTATTGAGCTTCCAGCTGGTGGAGAGATGCCAACTTGTGAAATGACTTCTCATGTTATTTTCTATTTTATTGAGGGTGCAGCAGAAGTAATGGTTAATCAAGAAAAAGTAAATATTAAAGAAGGACAGTGTCTTATTACTGAACCAGCAACACTATCGATGAAGACAAATGATGGTGTCAAGATAATGGGTATACAGGTGGTGAAAAATTGAAAGCAACGTCGCCTAACAGCGGATATGCGGTTCGCTATCGCTCATAGCTTTAAATTAAGGATGGCAGAAATGCTGGCATTGATTATCCTAAATAATATGGGACTAAAACATGTTATGGCGTAAGAAACAACATTGTAAAATAAATAATAACGCTATTACAAAAGGAGAGCATGTGAAAATACTAATCATTTTTAATCGTCAACCATACGATAACACCGATGTAACCTGGAATGGACTTCGTCTCGCAGATAAATTATTAGAAGCAAGACAAGAACTAAGAATATTTCTAATGAACGACTCTGTAGATATGGCAAGAGATGCATGTAAACCACCACCTGAATATGACCAGGATTTATCGCAAATGCTTAAAGACTTGATTAATAGAAAAGTAGAAGTCAAAGTTTGTGGTGCTTGTATGGCTCGCTGTGGTATATATAAAAATCAACCTTACTTTGAAGGTGCAAAAAAATCTACAATGCCAGAATTAGCAGAATGGGTTGTAGAAAGTGATAGAGTTTTAACTTTCTGATTTTTAAATAGGACCAAGGGGGCAGTCCTTATGGAAATGCCATATTGGAGAGCTTCTCTATCATGCTGAAGCAGGTTAATTGTTTTTGCATAATCACTCGAGTATTAATATGATGAAGTTGGAATTCTATGTGATTTAAGGCTATCATGATTTCGTTTAAAACAGCTTTTAAATAAATATGCGGAAACACTTCATATATAAACGAGTTATACACAATTGGCTTCGTAACGCAAATATATTGAATAAATTTAAATAGTTAAATTCGAAAGGAGGTACAACTATGATAAAAATGAAGGGAGATACAAAAATATTAATAGTGGCATTTGTTCTTCCGTTGCTGTTAGCAATATTTTTTAAGAATATAGTACACAAACCACTAGACGTAGTACCGCTGTTTTTGGTTCCAACCTTACTTTGGATCGGATATATGACAGGAAAGGCTGGTGCTAAAGTTTGGATAGGCGTGACGCTATTTATCACTATTACAATGGCTATATTATACGCGTTCTTTTAGAGCATTCCTTCGGCATCTCCTGTCAACTATTCGCTTATTTCGTAAGCCTCGTCCCTAAATGAGAGCATATAACAGTAGCTGACACAGCACATACGCTGCGGCTTTCGACCTTGCCCTTCGAAAATTTGCTCACTTTATTCCAACTTCGTATAGCTCGAAACCGTTATATAAAGTACCGAGTCCCCTAAAAACGAAAAGGTGTAAAATGGACATATAATAGAGAGGTGAAAAATATGGCCCTTGAAAGAAATATATCAAAACTGTTCAAACTCACAGATGAAAACTGGATGAAACACGCAAACCCCTGGAGCGTTTGGACGAGATATTCAGTATTACCTATAATTGTTTTAGCTTTTTGGAGCAGGGTTTGG
>JAUVYX010000040.1 GCA_030602865.1 Dehalococcoidia bacterium
GAAGGAAATTGTGACGTTGTCATTGGTCCAAGAAGTGCATTATTTGCACCGCAACCAGACCTGGGGCTTATTATACTGGATGAGGAACATGGGCAAATGTATAAGCAGCAGGATCGTTCCCCTCGTTACCATGCGCGAGAAGTAGCTATTCGATTAGCTCAACTGAATAATGCCGTTGTTATTCTCGGTAGTGCTACTCCTGATGTTGACAGTTTTTATAAAGCTCAGTTGGGAAAGTACAAGCTTATGACTTTAACCAAGAGGATTACTTCTCACGCGTATACCCAAATGGCAACCAAGTCTGGTAAGACTTCTTTTCCACCAGTTACTTATTCCACTCAGGCGGTGGTGGACATAGTGGATATGAAGGAAGAGCTCAAAGCAGGAAATACAAGCCTGCTCAGTCGTTCCTTGTTAGTTGAGATAAGGAAGGCATTGGAGCAAAACGATCAGATAATCCTTTTTCTTAATCGTCGGGGCACGGCTACTTTCGTTCAGTGCCCTAATTGTGGATTCGTGTTTCGTTGTCCTCGTTGTTCTGTTGCTCTCACCTATCATTCTCAAAGAGGGAGATTGATATGCCATCACTGTCGTTATTCTATTTTAGTTCCTAATTCTTGCCCAAGCTGCTCCGCTGTCAGACTTATGTTTCTGGGTATTGGTACTCAGAAAGTAGCTGATGAGGTAAGTAGAGCTTTTCCAACCGCAAGACTGCTTCGTTGGGACAGCGATGTTACTGGCCAGAGATATAAACATGAGGAGTTATTAACTGGTTTTCGTGCTCATAGGGCAGATATACTTATTGGAACTCAGATGATAGCTAAAGGACTGGATTTGCCTCAGGTAACCCTGGCTGGAATAATCAGTGCTGATACCAGCATTAACCTGCCTGATTTTCGTGCTGGAGAATACACCTTTCAGCTTTTATGTCAGGTAGCTGGTAGGGCAGGACGCGGTTTCAAGGCAGGTAAAGTAATAATTCAAACCTATTCACCTGATAATTATGCAATTCAAGCGGTTGCCAAACATGATTACCTGGGTTTCTATAAGTATGAAATCAACTACCGTCGTCAGTATAATTATCCGCCGTTCAGCCAGCTCATTCGCCTGGTATATAGTCATACCAATAACGAATTGTGTCAGCAAGAACTAAAGAGGCTAAGCCAGAGTCTTATCAGCAAAATACAAACTATGGAAGAGAATAAGCTGAGCCTGATTGGTCCTGTGCCTGCCTTTATTCATAGAGTCAGGGGAAGGTATCGATGGCAACTCATCATACGTGGTCATAATCCTGCCAGCCTGTTATCAGGAATAACCCTAGCTGCCGGTTGGACTATAGATGTTGATCCAGTTGGAGTAGCTTGATGGAGGATATGGAGTTGCAGACTAGCAAAGAGCAAAGAGAGAGTATTACAGTGCTGGGCATTCTGGGGAGTCCCAGGAGACAGGGTAACACTGAAATTTTGCTTGATAGTGCGTTGGCAGGTGCTGTAGACAAAGGGGCAGAAGTGGAGAAAGTATTGCTTTCAGAAATGAATATCTCCCCGTGTAAAGAAATATACGCCTGTCTTGAAGCTGGTCGATGTGCCATCCAAGATGATATGCAGTTTCTCTATGAGAAACTTTTATCAGCAGATCACCTAATATTTGCATCGCCTATATTTTTTTATGGTGTTACAGCACAGGCGAAGTCGATGGTGGATAGATGCCAGGCGCTTTGGGTGAAAAGATATATATTGGGTATGGGGAGGGAGGGAAACCGTATACGGCGTGGAGCATTCATATCGGTAGGTGCTACGGGAGGGAAAAACCTCTTTGACGGCGCAGTGCTGACGGTTAAATATTTCTACGATGCAATAGGAGTTAATTATGTAAATGCCTTGCTGGTTAATAAAATCGATACTAAGGCTCGGATAAGAAAACATCCTTCAGCCATCCGGAATGCTTTCTTGCTGGGTCAGCAACTTGTATTTCCAAGTCCTGTCCGCTGATGTAGAACCTCTAATAATAATGATGAGGACTAGTCAATTGAAGGGGAACTATGTCGGAGAAATGGATTTAAGGTACAATACGACCTAAGTTTCAAGAATAGTGTATTAAATGTCAGCAGGTTGAGTCCAGGAGATAATAATATAGCTTGATAGAGGATGAACGGCAATGAATGAAGCGGCAGAGTATTTACTAAAGATTACCAACCTCAGTGTGGCAATAGAGAGAAAAGAAATACTGCATGATATTAATATCTCAATCAGGGCGGGTGAGACACACGTTCTTTTTGGTCCTAATGGGAGCGGAAAGACCACCTTGCTCATGACAATAATGGGTTTCCCTAAATATAAGGTAACCAAAGGGAGCATAGTTTTTCGAGGGAAGGATATCACCGTATTGCCTGTGGATGAAAGGGCTCGCTTGGGCATAGGGGTATCTTTTCAGCGGCCACCGGTTGTCCGGGGAGTTAAGATGCATGATCTGCTTAATTCATGTACTCAAGGCCTGTCTGCTGAAAGAGACATTATTCAGCTGGCTGAGAAAGCTGACATGGTTGATTTCATGGAGAGGGAGATAAACTATGGATTTTCTGGAGGAGAAATGAAACGTTCTGAGTTGATGCAACTACTCGCTCAAAATCCAGAGTTAAGTCTTCTGGATGAGCCTGAGTCTGGCGTTGATTTGGTGAATATTGAAGTGATAGGTAAACTGGCTAATGAGTTGTTAGAGAAAAATTTGTTGATACGTGACCGTACTCACGCCGGTCTTGTTATTACGCATACTGGCCTTATCCTGGAATATGTTAAGGCTCGAACGGGATATGTGTTGATTGATGGCAGAATAATCGGGGAGGGTGATCCTCGTGAAATATTGGCTACGATAAAGGAAAGAGGTTATAAACAGTGCATCGAATGTTCAAAGTAGAATCTTCTCAATCTGGTAAAGAAAGAGCAATGGCGGCAGCATCTAAGGCGGCCAACAACGGTGAAGATATTGATTTGACTGCCTATACAGAGTCTGCAAATGAACAACCTTGTCAGCCTGATCCATCTCAGCTTCCTGAGGATACCAAATCACGGATGCTGGAAACAGGTATCGTTTTAGATACTGTGTCCAAGAGGGCCGGCACCTTTATTCAGATCGATAATACGCCAGTTCATAGTTCGAGCCGACAAGAAGGCATTGAAGTTATGGCTGTTAACCAAGCCCTGGAAAAATATGATTGGATGTCGGACTATTGGTGGAAAGCGGTAGCAGTAGATACCGATAAATATACTGCCAATGTAGAACTAAACCACCACAGTGGGTATTTTGTCAGGGCTTTACCTGGTTATAAGACGATTTATCCCGTTCAGTCCTGCCTCTATCTGTCCCAGACAAATCTAGCTCAAAATGTGCATAATATTATTATCGCTGAGGAGAAATCAGAATTACATATTATTACTGGTTGTGCTAGTCCCTCAGGCCATGAGGCTGGCTTACATCTTGGTGTTTCTGAGATTTATATTAAAAGAGGAGCTAAGGTGACATTCACTATGATACATAATTGGTCACCAGACATTGAGGTTCGTCCCCGAACAGGGATACTTGTTGAGAAAGATGGAGTATTTCTCAGTAATTATGTAATCATGAAGCCTGTCCGTTCCCTACAGACGAACCCCGTTGCCAGGTGTATTGGTGAGAACGCAGTGGTCAGATTTAATAGTGTATTACTTGCAACGCCAGGCTCTACAATGGATGTGGGGTCTAAAGTTATCTTGGATGCCAGGGGAAGCAGGACGGAAATCGTATCTCGATCTATAACCACTGGAGGAAAGATTATTGCCCGTGGATATATAGAAGGTAATGCTCTTGATGTAAAAGGGCATCTGGAATGTCGGGGACTTGTTCTGCGTGAGGGCGGCATAATCCATGCTATTCCTGAGCTAAAAGGTAATATAGCTGGGGTTGACCTGTCTCATGAAGCTGCGGTGGGGAAAATCGCAGAGGAGGAAATAGAGTACCTGATGGCGCGAGGGCTAACTCACAGCGAGGCTATAGCCATTATTATTCGTGGTTTTATGAGAGTGGATGTTGAAGGATTGCCATCTCAGCTAAGTGCAGAGTTAAGCAGGGCAATGAAAGATAGCGAAAAGGATATCATGTAGTTATCGGCAGTTATTTAAAAAAGAATAATTGGAAATAATATAGATAATAGAGCTTGTTGAAAGGTATTTTAAATGGCTATACAATGCAATGTGAAGCTGAAGGGTAAAGTACCAGTACTGATTTACCTGAAGAAGAGAAAAAATGTATAAGAAAATACTGGTTTCACTGGATGGTTCAGAGTTTTCAGAATTTGCTCTATTACATGCAAGCACAATATCTTCAAGTTGTCATGTTCCTAAACTGAGCTGGCAGGCCGCTGTTGCCGAAGAAAGTTCGACTATTTGCCATGGTTGGTGTTCACATATTATTGAAATACCGAAGTAGATGTATTCTAGTAAATCTAGAGAGGAGCATATACTGTAAATGAAAGTGATTTGTGCTGTTGATAAAATACGAAAATTAAAACCCAGTGCGGTCAAGGACATTTTGAATAAGGATAAGAAAGGGCAGTTCCTGCTCCTTGATGTGAGACAATCTTACGAATATGAGTCAGGACATATTCCGAAAGCCCTGCTGGTCCCACTAAATGAATTGGAAGCAAGGCAGGGAGAGATAGGTCGGGATAAAATAATTATCACTTATAGTCGCTCTGGCCATATGAGCGTGGCAGCAGCCGTAGTGCTATATCAGTTGGGATTCAGGAGTCTGTTCCATTTAGAGGGGGGTATCTCTAATTGGTCCTATGGAATTGTCACTGGTTTTCCTGAAGTAAAGGTTAAGTCAACAGAGGATAGATTTCAATTAAGTGAGATCTATATGGAGGCTATGGCGGTGGAGATGGGATTTAAAAGTCCGCATCATTTTCGTAATAACAAGACATTGGGTCGGGCTAGAAAAGCAGTAATCAATTTGTTCAAGAAAAAGCCAAAGTTACTAACTAAAGAGTCTGATCTCAGGGATATTCTCGTGCTATCTATGAAACTGGGAAAAGCTCACAGAGATTTTTATATGATGGCTAGAGGTAAAGCTAAGTCGTCTCAAGTAAAGGAAACCTTTCAGGAGTTATTTGATGCTAAAACTGAACCTATGCAAAGACTATATGCCTGCGCCTGTAGTCTAGTTGAAGAAATAGCCCTTCCTGCTCTTGAGGACATTGAGCAAGAATCTGGGGTAGTGAATATTGGAGATACCGTTGAAGTAAATCCATTTATAGCCAGGACATATGATGAATTTGCTGATGAGATGGAGTTATTGGAGACAGCGGTGGAAAAAGAATATATTTATCATGATTTCTTTGAGCAGGCTTCAGTGGCAGTGGGTGATTCAGAGGTTAAAGCAGTGTTATGCCAACTCGCTATGGTAAAAAAGCATTGCGCCAGCATTATACTGGAACGAATAGCAGGAACTGCCTCGTTAACGTGACTGTTGGGGATATTTGTATTAAGCTTTTCGGAGGATGGCCAGTTTATACATCTGAGGTAACTAGATATGGCAATACTTAAGATACGTACACTATCTGACCCTACTTTGCCTGATCCAATATTGCGGCAGAAAACAAAGAAGGTTGGGGATGTCGATAGTGCTATTCAGAAACTAGTTGATGACATGATAGATACCATGAGAGCTGCTTCAGGCGTTGGTCTTGCAGCTCCTCAAATAGGGCTGTCTCTGCGGATAGCCGTTATTGAAATACCCGAAACAGAAGTAATTACCTTGATAAATCCTGAGATAGTAAAGCAACAGGGGAGCCGATTAATTGAGGAGGCTTGTTTGAGTCTGCCAGGCTATAGTGGACAGATCGTTCGTTCGCTAATGGTTAAGGTGAATGCATTTGATTGCCAGGGCAGGAAAATCATTGTCATAGGCGAGGATCTCCTGGCACAAGCCTTAGAACATGAGATAGATCATCTGGATGGCATCCTTTATACTGACCACGCTACAGATGTACAAAAAGGGATAGCACATGAGGCATACCAGATTTGAACAGTTACTTATAAGTGTAATATCTACGATTAAGTAAAGCCGACCACTCATTTATTTGGAGCTAATTTAACTTTACGGTAAAAAAGATAAATACCGTATGACAGAAGAAGTGTGGCGGCAATTGCCAGGACCGGTTTCAGTTGATGGGTGGTGTTAATTTCAGCACTAGTAGATATCAGAAGACGAATGTAATAATTAACTGTTAACCGTTCTACTCTTTCTGGGGCGATGCACAGCCATATCTCCCATTCTTTTCCTGCCCACTCCTGTTCTTGTGGGATTGTAACCTTTACCGTTATCTCTCTTTCAGAGTTGGCAGGAACTTCTATTTGCTGGGGGAGGCTAACCCAACTTTCATCAGGAAAAGTAGATCTTCCTCGCCTTATCTCAGTTTTTCCGGGAATGTAAGTATTTAGGCTAAAACTCTGGCTTTCATTTTCCTTGTTGTAGATGGAGAACTCAACTTCAGTATTACCGCCTGGAGATAGATTTTTAATATCTACCTCGGAAGGTGATACATAAAAACTCCAGGCAATGGCAGGTGAAGGTAGTAAGATTGCTAGTAATATAGTGAACAGCCAAGATAGATATCTAGCCTGCCGCATTATCAGGCAGCCACTGCGCTTATGGTAATGATGTTTTCCATATCACTACCGCCTACAAAGGAGGTTGGAGTTAGCAGCTTTATTCCGAATTGTTTTTGGTTTTCCTCACTAATACCCAGGTCAATACAAAATTCATAACCCAACTCGCTCTCTGTTTTGGTTATAGGAATGTATTCCGTACTGGTCCATCCTATCCAGTACCATAGCACATACTCATTCTCTTCATTGCTTGCATCTTGGCTCAATGACCATTTCTGACTAGGATTGTCAACACATATAGCGTCAGTTCCTTTTATGTAAGTGTCGACAACGCAGTTGCCTCGGTTAGTAAGAGTGCACCATGTCTTTTCTGGATTTGTTTTATATTCCGTATTCGGCTCTACAATCCCTATTTCCCAGTTTGTAGGGTTTAAATCGATTTCCAAGACTGATTGCGTAGTCATTGTGATAGTTATAGTTATAGTACTACTGTTACTATCTTGAGCTGTCGCTGGCGCAGCAAACGCCAGGAGCAATACAATGGTCAGTATAATCCCACTAATGCGCTTTTTCACTACTATCTCTTTTATCAGGCTTGCCAAGAAATCAGGATATTATAATCTATGTTATTGGGCACTACAACTGTTTTACGGCGAAACTGTCAAGACTCGATAGAAATGTCCTCCATTTTAACTCATTAGAAATGTCCTCTGCTGATCTCATACAGGTAATGCCTGGGTAC
>JAUVYX010000012.1 GCA_030602865.1 Dehalococcoidia bacterium
TTTGTGGACCATCCATTACAAGCCGCTATGACACTGGGCGAATTACGTCTTGATGCAGAAACTCTGGCTGCTGCCTTGCTCCACGATGTTCCGGAGGATTGCGGTATATCCCTGGAGGATATTGAGTTCGAATTTGGCTCACAGGTAAGTAGACTGGTTGATGGAGTCACAAAACTGAAGGGACTGGGATGGCGAAAAGAAGCTGAGGGGTTAAGATCAAGGAGTCAAAATGAGAACCTGCGCAAGATGCTGGTGGCCATGTCAGAAGACTTAAGGGTGATTCTCATTAAATTGGCTGATAGGTTGCATAATATGCGTACTTTAGCTGCTTTACCTTCTAAGAAACGACATGATATCGCACAGGAAACCCTGGATATTTATGCGCCCCTGGCGCATCGCCTGGGTATGCGTAGTGTGAAATGGCAACTGGAAGATCTGTCTTTTCGTTACCTGGAACCGAAGGAATATCGTCGAGTTTCGCGATTGATTGCTACGAAACTGGAGGAGAGGGAGAAGTTCATTGATGAGGTGACAGAGACATTAAAGCAAAAACTGCATGAGGCTAATATAGAAGCGACGATTGTTGGCAGGCCGAAACATATCTACAGTACGTACCAGAAGATAAAAAAATATGCTTTACAGGGCAAGGCTTTTAGTGATATTCATGATCTCTTTGCTCTCCGTGTACTGGTGGACTCAGTCTCCGATTGCTATAAATCCCTGGGCGTAATTCACAATTATTGGCATCCCATAACCGAGGAATTTAATGATTATATTGCCAATCCGAAGGATAACGGCTATCAGTCTTTGCATACTACAGTAATGTGCAAGGGGACAACTCATCTGGAGATACAAATCAGGACTAATGAGATGCATCAAGTTGCCAAGTACGGGGTAGCTGCGCATTGGCTTTACAAGGAAGGGGGAAAGGGGGAGGCTTCTTTTGAAAACGAGATTCCATGGCTGCATGAGATTAACGAGCTACGTGAGGAGATTGATAGCGAGGAGTTTGTGGAATCTGTAAAAAACGATGTCCTCTCTGGTCACGTGTACATATACTCCCCTAAGGGGGAGATAAAGGAATTGCCCAAAGGAGCTACTCCTCTGGATTTCGCCTTTCGAATTCATACAGATCTTGGATATCGATGTATCGGGGCGAAGGTGAACGAACGCTTGATGCCACTGAATTACCAGCTAAACAATGCTGATATTGTGGAGATAATTGCGGCTAAGACCGGAAAAGGGCCAAGTCTGGATTGGCTTAATCCCGCTCTTGGTTATATTAAGACGTCTCACTCCCGAAATAAAATCAGGCAGTGGTTCAACAAGCAGGAGCGAGGGCAAAATATAGAAAGGGGAAGGCAGCTCCTGGATAAAGAGTTTAAGCGGTTAGAGGTTGCCCCTGTTCGAATTGAGAAGCTAGCACGGCAATTCAAGTTTGCTAATACGGATGATTTTCTATCAACTCTTGGTTCAGGAGGTATCAACCTTGGGCAGGTGATGCTGAAATTGAACGCAGAGCTAGAACCCCAGGAAGCAACGATCGAAATATCACCAATTAAAAAAATTACCCCTTCACAGGTGAAAGTTCTGGGAGTTGGCAACCTGACTACACGGTTAGCTGCTTGTTGCCACCCCTTGCCAGGGGATAGAATTATCGGGTATATTACACAGGGTAGAGGAATTACCATACATCAAAAAGATTGTTTAAATATTATTAATGAAGAGGAAAAGGAGAGGTTAGTCGCAGTTAGCTGGGGGGATGTGGAGGAGTTATATCCAGTGAATATTCAGGTTGACTCATGGGATAGAGTTGGCTTGCTTCGCGATATCAGCCATGTGCTGGCTGAAGAAGGTGCGAATATTACTGATTTTAAAATGGCAGAACGTGATAGTATTAGGTCTATGTATGTTACAATGCAGATAAAGAGTGTTGCCCAATTGAATAAAATAATGTCGAAGATACAGTCAGTAGGGAGTGTGATGGCTGTATTCAGGAAAGGGGATAGAAATGCCAGTTAGTAAGGCAAATATTAAATCAGCAACGGGCGTAGAGGCAAAGAGATTGCGGAATCGATTGATGCGCAGCAAATATAAAACTAGCCTGACTAAAGTAGGAGGGCTTATTGCCTCAAATGAATTAGAATTGGCACAGCGAGAGGCTGTGGCGGCTATGAGTAACATAGACAAGGCAGCCAAGAAAAATGTTATTCATAAGAATAAGGGAGCTAACCTGAAATCTAAGCTGGATAAAAAGCTGAATAAGGCCAAGTCAGTACGCGATTCTAAAAATTCCGAAACAAAGTAAGGAGACGGATAATGATAGTATTCAAAGTAGTCACATGCTTATTTTATGGGGCGATGGCTATTGGCATGGTGCTTGCATTGATAGCGATGATATAAGATAGCGAAGAGCAGAGTTATCAGGGTTACCTTTATATTACCTAATCCTTTTTGGTGATGATCTCTTTGATAAAATATTGGTGGAATCTGAAGTCGCCGCTCAATTCCGGATGAAAGGCTGTTGCTAACATATTTTCTTGTCTGGCGGCAATAATGGTGCCATCGGATAATCTTGCCAGAATTTCCACTTTCGGTCCTGCTTTTGTGATGGATGGAGCACGAATAAATATGGTCTTGAAAAGGCTGTCACCCAGAACCGGAATAACAAGGTCAGTTTCAAAGCTGTTTATCTGTCTACCAAAGGCGTTACGTTTGACATTAATGTCCATAACTGACAGAGTAGCTTCTTCGTGACTAGAAGAAGTTTTCCCCAGGCAGATCAACCCGGCGCATGTACCCCAAATAGGCAATCCATTCAGTGCTAGCTCTTGTAGGACATTGAATATATCGAAGCTGTGCATTAGCTTAAGAAGAGTACTGCTCTCCCCGCCGGGGATGATAAGGCCATCTAAATCCTTAAGCTGATCAGGCAATCGAATTGGCAAAGCGGAGGCTCCCAATTGTTGCATGATGCCGATATGCTCTATAAAGGCTCCTTGTAGAGCTAATACTCCGATTTTCGTAGCTGTTTTCTCCTTACCCTATCACTATGGGTTGTAAACCCGCGGCAACCTAAAAAGTTCCATGAAAAGTTAGTCCCCTCTGTACCTGTCAGGGATTTATACTGCTTCCAGAGCAAGCTTGGGCATTTCTCTTTGTACAGGTATGGGATAGTCATTATTGAAGCAAGCCAGGCAGAAGGTATCCCTGGGCAATCCTATCGCCTGTAGCAAGCCATCCAGGCTGAGATAACCGAGCGAATCAGCTCCCAGATATTCCTTGATCTCTGAGACACTCTTCCTGGCAGCGATGAGTTCCCTTTCCGTGGCCATATCTACTCCCAGAAAACAGGGATGACGAATGGGAGGGCAACAAATACGGAGATGGACTTTGCTGGCACCTGCTTTTTTAAGCAGGGCTACTATCTTGGGAGTGGTGGTTCCTCGGACAATGCTGTCATCGACGACCACCAGACGCTTCCCTGCTATGATTTCGGAGAGAGGATTGAATTTAAGCCTGACACCAATGTCTCTCAGCCTCTGGTCAGGCATGATGAAAGTGCGTCCCACATAGCGGTTCTTGATTAGACCCTCGCAGTAAGGTATCCCTGAGGCTTTGGAATAACCAATCCCGGCAGCAGTGGCAGAATCAGGAACGCCAATGACCAGGTCTGCCTCCACAGGATATTCTTTAGCCAGCAACTCACCCATAGCCTGCCTGGTACTGTACACAAGCTTGCCATGAATTGAACTATCCGGGCGTGCAAAGTAGACATATTCAAAAATGCACAGAGCTTTCCTGTGACTTTTCTGGGTGAAGGAGCTAATCCCCGTCTTGTCGATGATGACGATTTCGCCGGGGTTGATTTCCCGGGAAAACTGGGCGCCAATGTGGTCCAGGGCACAGCTTTCGGATGCGATGACATACCCTCCATCTATAGTTCCCAGGCAGAGAGGTCTAACGCCCAGAGGGTCACGAACAGCGATGAGTTTATCAGCGGTCATGATGGTCATAGAATAGGCGCCCTGGAGGCGGTACATAGCGGAACTGATTTTGTCCTCCCAGCCTTTACCGGGGGAGGCCAGTATCAGATTGGCTATGACCTCAGAATCAGTGGAGCTATGAAAAATGTACCCCTGCTGCTTAAGTGTTTCACGAAGTAAGTCAACATTAATTATGTTACCGTTATGTGAAACTGCGATAAAGTTTTCTTGAGACCCGACTACAACAGGTTGTGCGTTGGCATGCTTACTGGAACCTTTAGTAGAATAAAGAGTGTGCCCAATGCTGATATGTCCCTTTAGTTGGCTAAGATTGCTCTCAGTAAAAGCTTGAGAGACCAGTCCCATCTTTGTGTGAAGCTTTACTTTAGTACCGTCAGCAACGGCGATCCCTGCGCTTTCCTGGCCGCGGTGCTGTTGGGCGAAGTGAGCCAAATAGGTAAGCCGGGCTATATCTATTCCTTGAGAATATATTCCAATAACACCACAAGTCTCATGCATAGTAGCTGTTGCCAAGGGAAATTATAGACTGATATGCCCTTACGGTCAATCCGCTGTTGTACGGTTACTCTAATTCCATACAGTGTTTTCTTTTTGTGTTATAATAGCCCACTAATTATAAAGAATAAGAGGTAGTATGCTAAATAAAGAAGGAAAACTGGATATTATAAAACAATATAGAATTAAGGAGGGTGATAGCGGCTCTGCTGGAGTTCAAGTAGCATTGTTAACTAAAAGAGTCACTCTATTAACAGATCATCTCAAAGTACACTCACATGATTGTCATTCACGTCGTGCACTTTATTCACTACTGGGTAAGCGTCGACGCTTTCTATCTTATCTTAACAAAACGGATATCGAGCGATATTATTCTCTCCTTGACAAGTTGGGCATCCGAAAGTAAGGAGAGGATTATGACTGAGATTTTCGAATGTTCAATAGCAGGGCGTACTCTTAAGCTCGAAACAGGACACCTCGCACGACAAGCAAATGGTGCGGTCCTTGTTCAGTATGGGGATACAATTGTATTAACCACTGTATGTGCATCGGCAGATACAACAGATAAACTTGATTTTGTACCATTAACTGTAGACTATGAAGAGAAACTCTATGCGGCTGGTAAAATACCAGGCAGCTTCTTTAGGCGTGAAGGTCGTCCCGGCACAGAGGCAATATTGAATTGTCGTTTCATCGATCGCGGTTTACGTCCCCTCCTTTCAAAGAAATTTAATCATGAAACGCAGGTAATAGCTACTGTCCTTTCTGCTGATATGGAGAGTGACCCTGCTATTTGCGCTACCATCGGCGCCTCGGCAACTTTAGGTATCTCCGATATTCCCTTTGCTGGCCCGATATCAGTTGTTCACGTTGGTTATATTGATGGTGATTTTATCCTGAATCCCACATTGCCACAAATAGAGAAGTGTTTATTGGATATAGCTGTTGTTAGCACCGAGCAAAGCGTTGTTATGGTGGAGGCAGATGCCAAAGAAGTTTCAGAGGAGTTGGTGTTGAAAGCCATTGAGCTCGGTCATAACACAAATCAAGAGATTATCAAGCTTCAGAAGAAATTCCAGGAAGTTTATGGCAAAAAGAAAATAGTACTCGAAGTTCAAGAATTAGCTCCTGAACTCTGTAACAGTGTAAGTGCCCTGTTTGATAGTAAATTGGAGGCTGCTTTAACTCAGGCAGATAAGACTAAACGTGCACAGGCTCTGAGGATGCTTGCAACTGAATTACAACATGACTTGGCAGATAAATTCCCCGAAAATCAAATAACCCTAGCTTTTCAGACTCAGCTTAAAAAAGAGGTGAGGGGATGGATGTTACGACACCAGCAACATATTGATGGCCGTCCGGCTAGTAAAATTCGCCCTATCTCTTGTCAGGTTGGGATATTACCCCGCACACATGGTTCTGCATTATTTGAACGTGGGGAAACCCAGGTATTAACCATTACAACCTTGGGGTCATCAAGACAGGAGCAGTCGCTGGATGGGCTGGGTTTAAAAAATACCAAGCGTTTTATGCACCATTATAATTTTACCCCATTTTCTACAGGGGAGGTAAAAAGAACAGGATCAACAGGGAGACGGGAGATTGGCCATGGAGCCCTTGGAGAGCGTGCCATTAGACCAATATTACCTTCTGAAGAGGATTTCCCCTATACCATCCGCCTTGTCTCAGAGGTGCTTGGGTCCAACGGCAGCACTTCCATGGCAAGTACTTGTGCTTCGGCTCTATCTCTGATGGATGCTGGCGTGCCTATCAAAACACCAGTAGCTGGCATCGCCATGGGATTAATCATGGGGGAAGAGGGGAAACATATCATTCTGACAGACATCGAAGGATTTGAAGACGCGAATGGGGATATGGATTTCAAGATTACTGGCACTACTCAAGGGATCACAGCTTTGCAACTCGATATCAAGCTTAAAGGCATGGATCTCGACATTTTATCAGAGGCCCTGAATATGGCTCGCCAAGCTCGTTTAGAGATATTGGATAAGATGGCTAATGCAATAAGTGCCAGCCGCTCAGAACTTAGTCCATATGCACCCAAGATGAGTAAAATAACTATCGATTCAAGTAAAATTGGTTTAATTATCGGTCCTGGAGGCAAGACTATAAGGTCAATCACAGATGAAACAGGCTCCAGCATAGATGTGAAAAATGATGGTAGCATCATCATCGGTTCACCAAATGGAGAATCCGCACAAAAAGCAATTAAAATGATAGAGGACCTGACCCGTGAAGTAAAACCTGGAGATGTCTATACTGGAAAAGTCACTCGTATATTAAACTTTGGTGCCATGGTGGAGATTCTTCCAGGAAAGGAAGGATTGGTCCATGTGAGCGAACTGGCTGATCAGTATGTCTCCAAAGTTGAAGACGTGGTTAAAGTGAACGATGAGATAACAGTAAAGGTTATCGAAATCGATAATATGGGTAGAATAAACCTGTCGCGCAGAGCAATACTGCAAGGCTCTTCCTATACGCCTAAAACTGAAGATAGAGGCTTCTCAGGTCCAAGAAATAATTCGCGTACCCGGCCGGATCGCCCAAACCGTTCCCCTAACAGGTACACCGAACATAACAATAATACCCAGTAAGCTCATCTGATTATAGGGAGGGAGTTGGTGGAAGCTATAAGAGTAGTTGTTAATGGTGCTCTGGGCAAGATGGGAAGAGAGGTAACCCAGGCAGTGCTCTCTGATTCAGACCTAAAGATGGTTGGAGCAGGGGAACAATCAGTGGTTCAGGAATACCTACAGCTACCAGAAATCTCTGAAAAAATACCCTTCTCCTCAAATTTGGACTCTCTTCTGGTTCAGTGTAAACCAAATGTTATTGTTGATTTTACCAATGCAAGTTCTGTAATGAATACTTTTCGCATTGCTATGAGGCGACAGGTCAATATGGTTATAGGGACTACTGGGCTATCTGAAGACAATATAAATGAAATCAACAAATTATGCCAACAGAACAGTCAACTTGGTGTTATTATTGCACCCAATTTTTCACTAGGAGCAGTACTATTGAAGCATTTGGCTAAAATAGCTTCTAGTTTTTTCGACTATGCCGAGATTGTGGAAATGCATCATGAAAAGAAGATTGATGCGCCTTCGGGAACAGCTATTGATACTGCAAGGGCTATGTTGCAAGCGAGAGGCAAACCATTTACCTTAACTAAAACTGAGAAAGAGGTGATTCGCAATACCAGAGGTGGGGAATTAGAAGGTCTAACGATTCACAGTATACGGCTACCAGGGTTTATGGCAAGCCAAGAAGTAGTATTCGGCGGCTTAGGACAGACTCTAAAAATACGTCATGATTCCATAAGCAGGGAATCTTTCATGCCTGGTGTGATCCTAGCGATCAAAGAGGTAGTTAATCGGAAAGGTTTAACTGTCGGATTAGATACCTTGTTAAAATTATGAGGACAAAGGTATGGAAAAACTTAATATAGCTGTCGTTGGGGCTACCGGGCTCGCAGGGCGGGAATTTATTAAAGTACTTGAACAACGAAGATTCCCTGTTGCCTCTATTCGCCTGTTTGCTTCTAAACATTCTTCAGGTACTGAACTTTTCTTTGACCACCAAAGGATTCAAATCGAGGAAATTGTCCCTGATGCTTTCAAAGACACCGACGTGGTCTTTTTTTTCGCCGGCACTGCTGTCAGCCGTCGCTTAGTACCCCTGGCAGTTGGAGCTGGCGCGGTAGTCATTGATAATAGCGCTGCCTTTAGTGGTGAAGCTGGAGTTCCCCTGGTGGTTCCCGAAGTAAATCCGAGCGATATGGAATGGCATAAAGGCATAATCGCTAACCCAAATTGCTCTACAATTCAACTAGCAGTAACCCTGAATCCTCTGCATAAAATCATTCCAGTCAAGCGAGTTGTTTTAAGTACTTACCAATCAGTGTCAGGTAGTGGTGCCGAAGCCACGAAAGAGCTAGCAAGTCAGACAAGATTGGTTTTGGATGGTTATCGCGTTTGCCCACATATCTATGCCCACCAAATAGCTTTCAATGTGTTGCCCGAAATTGGGCTCTTTTTAGATACTGGCTACACTAGAGAAGAACAAAGAATTGCGGATGAAACATGTAAAGTAATGCATGTTGATAAGATTGCCATTTCAGCAACCTGTGTCAGGGTTCCTGTCTACTTTGGTGATAGCGCATCAGTGCACATCGAATTTGAGTCATCCATAAGTTCAGACAAGGTGAGAAGACTTTTAGCTGAAGCCCCAGGAATCAGAATCATTGATGACTGTAGTGTTAGTCTTTATCCGCAACCCTGGGCGATCAGTGGCTCAAACCATATTTTTATAGGTAGAATCAGGAAAGACCTTTCGCTGTCGAATGGAGTTGTCTTGTGGGTCGTTACTGATAATATACATAAGTGTACAGCTCTAAATGCCGTGCTAATTCTGGAAGAAGGAGTACATAAGGGCTGGATAAAAATAACAAGGAAAACACAGGAGGTTTTAAAATGAAAAAGTTGGGTCGTTTATTAACAGCTATGGTCACCCCGTTCGACAATCGCGGAAAAGTCGACTATCAGCAGGCGAGAAATCTTGCCCAAGCGCTACTCGATTCTGGCAGTGATGGACTTGTTATCTCTGGCACAACAGGAGAATCTCCTACTCTTAGCTTTGAGGAAAAACTTCAACTTTTTGCCGAGGTAAAGTCAGCTATGGGAAACCGTGGTGCACTGGTAGCAGGAACAGGAAGTTACAACACCAGTGCAAGTCAGGAGCTAGCACTTGAAGCTGAGAAAATAGGAGTCGATGCCTGTCTGCTGGTAGTCCCTTACTATAATAGACCAACTCAGCAAGGCTTATTTGAACATTTTAAAACCATTGCTCAGTCCACATCATTACCTTGCATTCCATATAATGTACCTTCACGCACTGCCCTTAATCTAACTGCTGAGACCATGATAAAGCTAAGCCGAATTGATAACATCGTTGCTGTAAAGGAAGCAAGCTCTAATCTACGCCAGATAACTGAAATCATAGAAGGAACTACAGAGGATTTCATGGTTTACAGTGGCAATGATAGCGATACCTTGCCCATTCTTGCTTTAGGAGGTTATGGAATAATCAGTGTTGCTTCAAACCTTATCGGCTTACAAATAAAAAGCATGATAGAGAAGTTCTTAAAAGGAGAGACCCGAATAGCTGCTGAAATTCATCGTCATTTGTTGCCCTTGATAAATTCCTTGTTCATTGTCACAAATCCCATGCCTGTTAAGTATGCCTTGAATTATGTAGGCTTTCCTGTAGGCAAACCTCGCTTGCCTTTACTTGAGGTAGATAGTAAATCAGCAGAGGTTATAAGAACAATGATAGACAGCAACAAAATTGACCTGCCTAGTGTCATAAAAGCTACATAGAGGAAACTGAAATAGATGTCATCGAAACCAAGAACTAATCTCAGGCAAGAATAGGTCTTACCATTATTGTCTGATCACGATGTGGCCCTATCGTTACAAAACTAATGTGGCAGTGAAGGAGTTCTTCAATTCTACCTATGTAGTGTTGGGCTGCTAATGGTAGTGCGTCAAATGTCTTAGCCTCTGATGTTGGCTCTTCCCAGCCATCCATTTCTTCATACACAGGTTGACTTTTCTCCAAGACAGCTATGCTACTGGGGAAATAATCCAGTACCTCGTTATCAACCTTATACCCAATACATATTTTGAGTGAGGAGAAACCATCATATATATCGAGGTGAGTTAACGCTATATCGCTAATACTATTTATCTGGACACTATGTCGTCCAGCCACTGCATCAAACCATCCACATCGCCGTGGTCTACCAGTAGTAGTACCAAATTCATGCGCCTTCTCTCGTATTAACTCACCTGTCTTATTTATTAATTCGGTAGGCATAGGACCACTTCCAACTCTAGTGATGTACGCTTTGAACACACCAACAACACGATTAAATTTCATCGGGCCAATACCTGAACCTAACGAACCTCCTCCTGCTAATGGGGAAGATGACGTTACATAAGGATAAGTACCAAAATCAGTATCAAGCAG
>JAUVYX010000081.1 GCA_030602865.1 Dehalococcoidia bacterium
TAATGAAGCAGGGCGCCAGCCGCCCCGATAGCCAGAGGCAAATGCGCACAGCCATATCCTTCCAGCGTAGCTACACCGAAGTGATTGAGCAAAGCGGCCTGGGCTATCTCAATATCAAAATAATACTCATCTACCCTGGTCAGGCTGGTCAACAGCGAATCAGGTAGATCAGCAGCTCCCGGTAGCTCCTCCACAGCAACATCTGGAACAAGAAGCTCGCGTGGTTGCAGCCTTTCCAGTTCACAGGAAATCTTTTCCCGGGACAATTGAGTGACCGCAAATTCACTCGTGGTTATATCAACATAAGCAATTCCTGCCCTTTCCCCCTCGACAATCAGGCTGGCAAGATAGTTATTGCTTTTGCTCTCAAGTAAATTTGCCTCAACTACTGTCCCTGGCGTCACCACACGAACCACATCCCTCTCCATCAATCCCTTGCCCGGAGGACTAAGCTGCTCACAGATAGCAACCTTGTAGCCTCGATTGATGAGTCTGGCCAGATAGTTATCCAAAGCATGGTAAGGTATCCCTGCCAGGGGAACCTTCTGCCCTTTCCCCATCTCCCTGGAAGTCAGTACAATATCCAACTCTCGCGAAGCAATCATGGCATCTTCGTCAAACGTCTCATAAAAATCACCCAGTCGAAAGAACACTATTGCCTCAGGATACTTTTCCTTCACCCTGAGATATTGCCGCCTGACTGGAGTTATCTTCATCTCCACTATTTTATTGGTTGAGAAGATATAAAGCCAGCAAACAACCTGTTCAGACTTCAATAAAATCGTCCAAACATCTATAATGGCATCAATGCCACGGGGAAGAAAAGTATTGCCTTCCGCGCTGTAAACAAAGGAGTAGCCCGAGCATGCCAAATGAACATGTCAGATGAAATTGAAATCTCTGTTAAAGAAGATTTTCGCGAGTTAGTCAACAAAGACAAGATGCGGAGAATAGTTCGACGAGTCCTTGAACTTGAAAAGTCTCCCTCTCCTTGCGAGATGAGCATCGTCTTCACCGACTCCGAGACCATCCACAGGCTAAACCGCGACTATCGGGGGATAGACAGCCCTACAGATGTCCTTTCCTTCTGCATGGCATCAGGGGAGGGAAAAGAGGCTATTCCTTTCATCCTCCCCCCCGATGATATAGCCCACCTGGGGGAGGTGATTATCTCATATCCCCAGGCAGCAGTGCAGGCTGCTGCACAGAGGCACCCGATTGACATGGAGCTGACTTTACTGCTCATTCACGGAATACTTCACCTTCTGGGCTATGACCACGAGGAGACCACTGATGAAGCTAAAATGCAGGCGAAGGAAAAACAGCTCTTGAATGATATTAAAGCAAAATAACAGCTTGAGGCATGATAATCTCATGGATATTCAATCCGATCAACTGAACATTATATTAAAATGGGTAGTGATTGCCTCCTCTCTCTCCATTTCGTTTATTACCATTAGTCTCTTTTACTCCTCTTTGTTCAATGTCTCTATATCCTTCATAAAGTGATAGTTTTCTTGAACTCTCAACTGGTGACGATATCGTAGAATTAAGCGCCAGCTTTCAAACAATACCCATAATTTGCTAATATATAACTTGCTCGCCGGGAAAATACTACCTCCCTATTCCAGCAAATGATAAACCAGAGAGAATAATATTATTAATATGAATTATCGCAATGACATAAGAAATATAGCCATTATTGCCCACGTTGATCACGGTAAAACCACCTTGGTAGATGCCATGCTCAAGCAAAGCAGGATATTCCGTGATAACCAGAAGATGGGTGAGTTAATCATGGATCAGAACCCTTTGGAGAGGGAGAAAGGCGTTACTATACTGGCCAAAAACACGGCGGTGATTTATCGCGGTGTAAAAATTAATATAATAGACACTCCCGGTCATGTCGATTTCAGCGGAGAAGTGGAACGCGTTCTTAACATGGCTGACGGATGCCTGCTCCTGGTAGATTCCATAGAAGGTCCTATGCCCCAGACACGGTTTGTTCTTGGTCAAGCTCTTGGTAAAGGATTAAAAACAATTGTAGTTATCAATAAGATTGATAGACCAAATTCGCGGACAGCAGAGGTGCTTCGGCTTATCCAGGATCTGTTCTTAGAACTAGCCACAACTACTGACCAGCTTGATTTTCCAGTACTATACGCCAGTGCAAAGGAAGGGATAGCTGTTACTAAACCAGATGTAAAAGGCAAAGATATAACTGCTCTCTTCGAATGCATACTGCAAAACATCCCGGCTCCGAAAATTGAAAGTGGCCCTCTGCAAATGTTAGTTTCTAACCTGGACTATAATAGCCATAAAGGCAGAATTGCTATTGGCAGAATCAGGAGAGGCAACATTGCCCCCCATGACATCGTAGCCGGTATTGGTGCCGATGGTAGTATAACTAACAATGAGATCGGTGAAGTATTTACGTATCTCGGTCTCAAATACTTAAAGGTAGAAAGGGCTGAGGCAGGTGACATAGTAGCTATAACCGGCTGCGATAAAGTCACTATTGGTGATACCCTTAGCAACCCAGCCCAACCTGAAGCTCTACAACGCATAGAAATTGGCGAACCGACGGTAGAGATGACTTTTGGGGTAAACTCCTCGCCCTTTGCCGGCAGAGAAGGATACTTCTGTACCACTCGCCAATTACGAGAACGACTCTATAAAGAACTTGAAACCAATCTCAGTCTCAGAGTACAGGATACTGATAGCAAGGATGTCTTCCTGATAAAAGGGAGAGGAGAACTGCACCTGTCTATTCTTATTGAAACTATGCGACGGGAAGGATATGAACTTGAAGTATCCAAGCCCGAAGCTATCACCAAAATAGTGGACGGCAAGCTCTTGGAACCAGTTGAGGTTCTTTCTATAGATACCAAAGACGCCTATATTGGAGTTCTTAATGAGACTCTTAGCAAACGACAAGCCCAGCTTTCGGATATGCACAGCGACGGTTACGGTAATGTTCATTTAGAATTCCATAGTCCTACACAAGGGCTTATTGGCTTCCGCAATTCTTTCATCACTATTACCAGAGGGGAAGGTATTATGAATACCAGCTTCCTTAATTACCAGCCTTGTCGTGGAGATGTCTTTTCATCTCGTGGTGGTGCGCTGGTATCATCAGGACAGGGTGTAGCTGTTACCTATGGACTTAACAACGCTCAAGGACGGGGTAGCACTCTTATAGAACCTGGCACACAAGTCTATGAAGGGATGTTAATTGGACTAAGTCCAAGACTACAGGATATAGCTATCAATGTATGCAAAGAAAAAAAGAAGACTAATGTACGATCCTCTACATCCGACATTGCCGTGAAGTTGACTCCCCCTGTTAAACTAAGTCTGGAACAGGCTATTGATTTTATTAATGACGACGAATTGGTGGAAGTAACGCCTAAAAATATCAGGCTCAGAAAGAAGTTGCTCTCCCATGCCCAAAGACATAAAAATACAAAGAGAAAAGCATAGCTAATTACAATGAACATTCCTGCCTGTAGGCTAGATATTAATCATCCCTGGTTTGGCTCGCAGTTTCTCGTCAGCAATTATGACTTCAATACGCGATATCACCTCATCTATCCTTCCCTGATGACTTGTTATCACGTAATCAAAAGGGGATAGATCCTGCATCTCTTTCCCTGCCTTCCCCAACCTCAAGTTTAAATCAGCGGAATTCTCGCTATTACGCCCCTTCAACCGATTCTCCAGGTCTTCCATGGAAGGCGGCTGGAGGAAGATACATACCGCCTGAGGCAACTGCTTCTTGATGGTGGCAGCACCCTGCACATCCACCTTTACAAGTACATCCATTCCTTTAGCCAGTGCCTGTCTCATTTCTTCTTTCGGAACTCCATAGAAATTCCCGTAGACCTGCGCCCACTCCAGGAACTCCCCTCCGTCTATCATCCGTTGAAATGTCTCCCGAGATAAAAAATGGTAATCAATCTCTTCCTTCTCACTACCCCGACGTTTTCGCGTTGTAGCGGTCACAACATAATGAAACGGACACTGCAATTGCCTCATCCTGATAAGTACCGTATCTTTACCCACTCCCGATGGGCCGGAAAGGACAACGATTAAGGGTATCCCCTGTTTTTTTGTACCATCTCCAACTTTCACGCCCACAACCCCTCAGAACCACTCTGCAGATACAGCAACATAAAACCAAGCCTCTGTTTCTTTATCCTGCTGCAAACAATACCTGTGGAAACCACCATAATAATTCGTTATTATACAGGAACCATAGCCTTGCAAGGTACTCTATTCCTTTCTATCTGCCAATTTCTTTCCCCTCGAAAGGAAACTCAATGAGAAAAGAACTATCGCACTTACTGCTACTCCAATAAGTCCCATGTCTTCCTTGAAAGGAATCTCCAGCCCCGGAATCTTTCCCAGCAACCCCACTATTCCACCTGTAACCAAGGCTGCCAAAGCTGCTGTAGGAGTCAGTTTCAGCTTCTCACGGAAGAAGCCAGCAATCACTGGCACTGCCAGCCCGCTGCTAAAGATAGTATAGGCAAATAGAAGAGATGTAATAACCCCTTTTAAGACCAGGGCCAGACCTAGCGCCAAAAATCCAAGCACTACCAGGTTAATCCGGGCGAGCAAGACTGTCTTTCCCTCGTCCAGCGCTGGACGAAAACGTTTTACTATATCCTCAGTCAAAATGATACTTTGGCTGAGAAGGCAAGTGTCAGCTGATGACATGAGAGCAGCTAGCAAAGCTGCAATAATCAAGCCACTTAATACAGGAGAGGAGAGTTCTTTTATCACCTGCGGGAAAGCTTGCTCGGCAGAAATCCATGGATACAGCACCCTGGCTCCCATGCCGATTAAAATTATGCCGAATGCCAGCATTAATAACAGAGAGGCTGACAGCAGAGCCGAATTTCGGGCAGTTCTCTCGTCTCGGCTACAAAAGAGCCGTGTATACATATCTGGGCCTACCACATAAGTCGTCCCCACCAACACCAGGAGCGTAAGTAAATCCTTCCAGCCAAACTGGGAGTTCAGAGGAAAGAAAAAATGTTCCACGGGAAGAGAAAGCCTTAACTCATTTATTCCCCCTACTTGCGTTAATACCAGCACCGCCACCAGGGAAATTCCAATAAAAAGCAGCACCGCCTGAAATACATCCGTCAGCAGTATGGATAGCTGTCCTCCCAATACAGCATAAGCTATCAGGATTACGGTGAAGATAATCATCCAGAAGGAAGCAGCTCCCATTCCTAAAATAGCCAGCACCTTCCCTGCAGCTACAATCTGTCCCGCCACCACCCCCGTCCAGGCAACAACAATGAGCACAG
>JAUVYX010000004.1 GCA_030602865.1 Dehalococcoidia bacterium
ACTGTCCTGGTTGATAGCATATTGTTGATGGAATATATATGTTGCAGGATTAAGAAAAAGAGGTAAGAAGGGTGTTTCTTGGCAAGTCATCTTGCACTTTGTTCTTCTTCGAGGTAGTATATTTAGCATAACTAAGGCGGAGCTCTGAAATTGGGGTGGAGCTGTTTTCTCAATAAAAATGAGATAGGAGGCAAAGAGATGGAATCAAGTGATAGAGGTGGGTTACTTAGTGCAGGAGGGATATTAAGCATAATAGTAGGAGCTTTTGAGGTAATTGCTGGAACTATGTTTATTATTAGTATGGCTTTTGGTACGTCGCTGTTGGGGTTATGCCCTTGGGGTGGGCCGGATATTAATAGATGGTTTGCTTTTGGGAGTTATGGTCTAACTTTGACAGTAATGATTATCATAGGGATAGCTCTCCTGGTTCTGGGAATACTGGCTTTAATAGGTGGTATCTCAGCCATAAAGAGGAGTAGTTTTGGGATGGCAATGCTAGGGGCTATTTGTGCGTTGCTTCCTATAAACATGCTTGGCTTATTTGCAGTTATATTCGTCTCTTTGGCAAAGGGAGAGTTTAACAAAGAGGAATAGATGCCGAAGTGGCGGAATGGCAGACGCGCTACGTTCAGGACGTAGTGTTCGTAAGGACATGAGGGTTCAAATCCCTCCTTCGGCACTTACACTCGCCAGATACTTGCGCCTGTAGCTCAGCGGATAGAGCGCAGCCCTGCGGAGGCTGAGGCCGTGGGTTCAAATCCCACCGGGCGTGCTATAATTTGTAGAAGTTTAACAAGCTTGTTCTTTAGCTAGCGAATAATGGGCGGTTAGCTCAGCGGTTAGAGCGCCTGTTTTACACACAGGAGGTCAGAGGTTCAAATCCTCTACTGCCCACCACTCATGTAATATAGAGTCCATTTTGTACAGTGACATGGTGACTTATTTCAGTCAAGAATAGACTCATAAAATATGGCTCCCGCTTGATATTGTCCATGCTACATTATTGATATTATTTGGTACAGTTAGGGATATATC
This sequence comes from Dehalococcoidia bacterium, assembly GCA_030602865.1. The sequence goes on from JAUVYX010000004.1 coordinate 1,036, forward strand.
TCTTGCTATGATGGAGGATTCGAATGGAAAGCTCTTTTAAACTGGTACTACTAGGGACTGGAGGGCCCCGGCTCACACCTGTACCTCCTCGAGGAGGGTCAAGCCAATTAATAATTGCCGGGGATGATTGCATTCTGGTTGATTGTGGCCCGGGAGCAACATTGAACATGGTTCGAGCTGGGATAAAACCTCATCGACCTCATTATCTATTTTTCACGCATGTCCATCACTATGATCATAATGCTGACTATGTTGCTTTTGTTTTCGAAAACTGGATATGGGGCTTTGAGGATGGTGTTTACCAGCCTCTCAGGGTATATGGACCTTCTGGAACCAGGGATTTCCACGACCGTGTTTTTAATACAGCCTATAGCGATGAGATTAAATTGAGGATGGAATTGGGAGGATATTGTGGGCCGGTGATCGATGTGACTGAGTTGGGAGGTGGGGATGTTTGTGGAGGGAATAGCTGGAAAGCCTCGGCCGCTAAAGTTTCTCATGGGCCGAATGCCCTGGGTTATAGAGTAGATAGTGGAGGAAGGTCTATTGTAGTAAGTGGTGACCTATCGAGGTTATCTGAATTAACCGAATTTGCTCAAAATGCCGACCTCTTCCTCATAGATGTTATGCATCCGTCAGCGGAGGATATTGGCAGAACTGCTACTGAGGCTAGAGTTAAGACTCTGGTACTGTCCCATATTATTTATAGTTGGTTTGGTAATGAACTCAATTTAAAGAAAAAGATTCAAGATATCAGGAAATACTACGATGGAGAGATAGTAGAGGGGCGTGATCTGATGACATTCGAGTTATAGTACTTATTAAAAAAGGGGAGGACAGATAAGCTCAATCTGTCCTCCCCTTTTTATTAATAATAACCCAAGAAGCTATTATTTATTAATTTCAGCCCCAGAGATCCTTAGCCACGTCATCGAGACCAAGCTCCAGTAATTTTTTCTTGCTTGGTTTCGCAGTACCTGGTTCCCAATCTATCGAGGCCATGTATTCTTTCAACAAGGTATCCTCATCAATTGTTACTCCAGCGACAGGTCCTGCTGTCTGGGCTGGTTTCCCAAGTACTCTATCAGGAATCTTGAGCTTTAGTGGGTTAATGCCCTCTCGAAGGTTGAAAGCGTGCCTGAGATTGGCAATACGATCGCCGGCCTTAACAACCTCTTCAAGATCGATATCCCATCCGGTTATTGCGCTTAAGAATTCAGGGATAGCTACGACGTTGGATAAACAGAAATATCCAAACTCACACATTCCAGATGAGTTAATGATGTGCATCATGGCACTGCCTCGTTTATGAGCTTCTCCCCTGCCGGAAAAACTTTTTTCATCGAATGCAGGGTATAGCCCGGGAGGATTCAATGCTTCACTGCCCTGAGTATGACGGCCCGGAGTAGCATCCATTCTGTACAGGGTGGCGAAGTGATACCCAAGCTTTGGGTCGTGAGCAGGGAGTCCTTGCCCTCCTACGTGTATTGCGTATTTCTCAGAGCCTTTCCCTATTTTAGCTGCTGCTTTCTCGACTCCCTGTGCTAATAGCTCACCAAAACCTTCTTCTTTGGCTATCTTCTCAGTCATTGCCACGATGGAAGCATGGTTACCCCAGGTCATCTCTATGCCATCGGTATCTTTTTTGGTGATGATACCATTCTCATAACATTCTATAGCGAATGAAATAGCTACGGCTGTAGAGATAGTGTCAAGTCCTGCCTTGTTGCATATTTCATTAACCATGATGATGGATTCCAGGTTCGAATTAAGGCAATTGGTACCAAACATACAGGCAGTTTCGTATTCCGGCTTGCTTTCCCCTTCCTGATATTTATACTCGCCGGTCGGGGCTTTCATCCGCCCTCCACACTGAATACTACAATGCCAACAACCTTCCTTCTCTTTCTGCAATGCTATTACCCTGTCTCCACTTATGAGGTCTGCCTCTGGGAAATCTACAACTCCAACGCCGCCCCAGTTCTTGACTGGAGAATCACCACTATGGGCGGATACTGCGTTAAGGCCAGCTGTACCCCAAGTGTTAAACAGCCCATAGAAGGGATGTCCTTCAAAGGCTGCCAAGTAACTCTTTCTCAATGCGAGAGTCTTAGGACGGTCACTTACAGTTACTCCACCTTTTCCATTGGCAACAATTGCCTTCAGTTTTTTGGACCCCATGACAGCACCTACGCCAGATCTACCGGCAGCTCGCCCATGGTAGTTCATAACAGCGGCACTCAAGGCAAGTTTCTCTCCTGCCGGACCGATGCAAGCGACCTTTGCTGTTTTAGCTCCATATCGTTCGGTCAGAATATCCTCAGTATCGTAACTGTCTTTGCCCCATAAATCGTTGGCATCTCTCAATTCTGCCTTGCCATTTTCGATATAGAGGTATACCGGTTTTGGGGAAATGCCGGTGAAAAAGACGCCATCATAGCCGGCGAATTTCAGGTAAGGACCGAAATCTCCGCCGCAGTTTCCATCTCCCCAACCGCCGGTCAGGGGTGATTTACATATTACCTGAAATCTCGAGCCGCAAATTGCCGGGGTACCAGTGAACGGGCCGGTCATAAATCCAAGAATGTTATCAGGTCCCAGAGGATCTATCCCAGCTTTCATTCGGCTGTAGATAAGCCTGGCTCCTATACCGTAACCTCCGATGAAATCCCTGCAAAGTTTCTCATCCAGGACCTCATCTTTCATTGTGCCTGTTCCAAGATCCACCCAAAGAATCTTTCCTGCATAGCCTCCTACCATTTTGTTTACCCTCCTTTTTCCTTTCTTTACTGCCGAAATATAAGTTCTGACTAATTAATTATCAGTCCCTTTACTTTGCATTTTCCTTTATTCCTTCCTCATAATTTGTGAATCGGTTGATTGGTGCTGCGATAATTTCATCGTTTGCACCGATAAAGAGTACTTTGGCTGTCCCTTCTTCATCGACGAAAATATCAAGTACACTTACTTGCTCTTCCTCTCCCGAATCACGATGAAAAATTGCTCTCATTACTTGTCACCTGGCGCTGACTGTTGAAAAATTGCTGCTGACAGCTAGCTGGTGAAGCGTCGCCTTTGGACTAGAGATAAAATATAATTGCGATTACTCCTACCACAATAAGGTAGATTCCCACCAGGTAATTGAGTATTTTAGGGAAGACCATAACTATAATACCGGCAACTAGACTGACTATTCCTACTAATAGACCTGCACTGCTGTTTATCATATGCATAGTAACCCCCCCTGTTTTATTTATTTTATCTTGAAGACTGCATTTAAATTAGCTATTCTGAGTTTAACACTTTATCTTATTTACTGGCAATATGAATATGCGGCAAAAAAAGATATATTTATGGAATAAAACCATAACTGTAGCGTGTTAATCTTTTCACTTATGGCAAAATGCTTTTTGTTGGCATGTGGTTACTGGCTTTCCGTCACAAGGTTGCCATGGATGAGATGAAACTATTATCGCTTGTAGATTTGCTGTCTTGTCAAACAGGGTGTGCGTACTGTAACATGCTATGCGTTATGATTGACCTTGAGCAACTTAGTATGCTTTCTCATACATCAACATCAAAAATAGTATTTCTGGTAATAGATGGATTGGGCGGCTTACCTCACCCCGAAACTGGTAAAACCGAGCTGGAATCTGCGAGGAAACCGAATCTTGATCATCTGGCCCTGCATTCACTTTGTGGGCTTACTGTTCCTGTTAGCTCCGGGATTACTGCAGGAAGTACTCCAGGACATCTTGCATTATTCGGATATGACCCGGTTAAATACAGTATTGGAAGGGGTATTGTGGAGGCTCTGGGTATAGATTTACAGTTAGGGCCTACTGATATTGCGGCTCGTGGTAATTTTTGTACAGTTGATAGCAATGGGATTATTACTGACCGTAGGGCAGGACGAATAAGTACAGAGAAAAATGCCGAGTTATGCAAAATGTTAAACAAAATAAAAATAGAAGGTGTTGATATCACGGTCCATCCTGTTAAGGAACATAGATTTGTACTTATTCTTAAAGGGAATGGACTGCTGTCTGATTTAAAAGATTCTGACCCTCAGCAAGTTGGCTTGCCTGCCAGAAAGATAGAGCCGTTATCCTCAGGTGCAGGAGAGACAGCGAAAAGAGTCAACGAATTTGTCGCACAGGCGAAGGAAAAACTACGGAAGGAAAGACTTGCTAACATGGTTCTCATGCGTGGTTTTTCCAAACATCCCAATATTCCTGTTATGTCGGATATCTATAAGTTAAAGCCTTGTACTATTGCTATATATCCCATGTATCGTGGTTTGGGCCGAATGCTGGGAATGCATGTACCTGCTGCAGTGAATAATATTGCCGAGGAGATAGAGCAGTTACGTAATTTTTATAAAGACTATGATTTCTTTTTTGTTCATTTTAAAAACACCGACTCCAGAGGGGAAGATGGTGATTTCGATGCTAAAGTGCAGGCTATTGAAGAGCTTGACGCCGTTCTTCCCAATATACTCAAGCTAAATCCTGATGTTCTTGTTGTGGCTGGAGATCATTCCACGCCGGCAACTTTGGCAACGCACAGTTGGCATCCGGTGCCTTTCATGTTGAATTCAAAATGGTGCTTTCCTGATGATGTAACTGAATTCTCAGAGCGGGCATGTGCGACAGGGGGATTGGGATGTTTTCCTGCTGTGGATATCATGCCCCTGGCAATGGCCAACGCCTTAAAGCTTAATAAGTTTGGCGCTTGACAAGATGAAGATTAGAAAAGCTGTCATACCTGCTGCTGGCTGGGGCACGAGGTTCCTGCCTCTCAGCAAGTCTGTGCCCAAGGAATTATTGCCCTTACTGGATAAGCCTATAATTCAATATGCAGTAGAGGATGCTGTGGCCTGTGGCATTGAACTGATAATAGTAGTCACTAGCCAGGGAAAAACGGCTATTGAGAACTATTTTACAAGAAACGTGGAATTGGAACATGTGTTAGAACAGAAAGGAAATGCTGTCTTATCGGATAAGCTACGTCATCTTTCAGAAATGGCTGATTTCTGTTTTATTCCACAGAAAGAAGTGTTGGGCTTGGGACATGCAGTTCTCTCTACTAAGGCAGTGGTGGGAAATGAGCCATTTGCGGTGATACTTCCTGATGATATTTTCCAGCAAAGAGAACAAGTATTACAGAAAATGATTGAAATATCTGAGCGATACCAGAGTAGCGTGATTGCATTGAAGCCAGTGGATCCAGGTGAAACAGGAAGGTGGGGAGTGGCAAAGTTAAATAGAGTGACCGAATCCCTCTATAAAATCGAGGATCTTGTAGAGAAACCACAGCCTTCCATAGCTCCCTCGAATCTTGCAGTGATGGGGAGATATGTACTTATGCCTGAGATATTTTCTGCGCTGGAATCTACCTTGCCAGGATGGGGAGGGGAAATTCAGTTAACAGATGGATTGAAATCCCTGCTTAAGAAACAGGACATTTATGGCTACCAGATTGAAGGGGAATATTATGATACTGGTACTATTCCTGGTTGGATACAAACTACAGTGGCACTAGCACTGAAACATCCTGAATACGGTCCAGCATTGAGAAGTAGCTTTTTTTCACTTAAGGGCGACCTTCGTCAGGTTTAGCTGCAGGGTTTGGCTTGATTTCTCCCTCGTGTCGTGCGTTTCTGTCAGCGGTCTCTTTTTCTAAGATGTCTATAAGGCGGGCTGCTCTCGGATATCCGATGTGGAGACGGCGTTGTAGAAAGGAAGCAGATATATGCTCATGCTGTTGTGCCAGGCGGTTTACTTCTACCATTAATGGATCTGGCCCAGAAGCTATCTTTTGACTTAAAGTGACTGGTTCACCAATCTCGTCAAAATTGATCAGATTGGTATCAGTACTACCCTGATTTCCCCAGAAATATACCATCCTCTGAATTTCGGCATCAGAGATGAAGCTTCCTTGTAGGCGCTTAAGCTTGCTGGATTCACTGGTCATGTAAAGCATGTCCCCCCTGCCAAGCAATTTCTCAGCACCGGCAGAATCGAGTATAGTTCTGGAATCTACCTGTGAAGTTACAGCGAAGCTAATACGGCTTGGGAAATTAGCCTTGATAAGACCGGTAACTACGTCTACTGATGGGCGCTGAGTAGCTACTATAAGGTGGATGCCAGTGGCACGGGCTAACTGCGCCAGACGGCAGAGGGTACGTTCTACTTCGTCAAATGCAGCCATCATTAAATCAGCTAACTCATCAATAACCAGTACCAGATATGGCATACTTTCTCCTGGGGCACGATCTTTATTATATGCTTCGATGTTTCGCGCACCTGCCTTAGCAAAAAGGCGATAGCGGTTGTCCATTTCCATGTTGAGCCAGCGTAGAGCCTTTACAGCCTTGTCGCTTTCTACAATCACGGGGGTAGCCAGGTGAGGTATACCATTGAATATAATCAACTCTACTCTTTTAGGATCAACCATAATGAAACGTACTTCATCAGGGCTGCTGTGTAAAAGAAGACAGCAAATGAGAGAATCGAGGCAGATAGTCTTACCACTACCGGTCGCTCCAGCAATGAGCAGGTGTGGCATCCTTGCCAGGTCTGCTGCCATCGCCTCGCCGCCAGCGCCTTTGCCCAGGGCAATGGCTATTTTTGATCTGGCTCTAGTCTTCTGAAAGGTCGTAGACTCTATCACACTTCGCAGTGCAACTGACCCGAAAGTACTATTGGGAACTTCAATGCCGACTACAGATTTTCCTGGTACGGGAGCCTCGATTCTGATACTAGGGGCAGCAAGGGCTAAAGATAGGTCATTAGCTAAAGAGGTAATTCTATCCACCCGGATTCTTGTCCTTGATACCTCCTCCAATCGTTCCTGTCCGTTTTCCTTCGTTTTCTTATATTTCCTGTCCCAACCAGGCTCAATACCAAACTGTGTTACAGTGGGGCCTACATTTATTTGCCCTACCTTGGCTTCAACTCCGTAACTGGCCAGGGCTTCTTCAATTAACCGAGCTCGTTTATTGATTTCATCTCTGTTTAATTCTACTTCCTTTGGTTTTTCCAGGATGTCTATGGGAGGAAGTTGCCAGCCCCCAGCAGTTAGAATTGGCTCGCGTTTTGAGTGCCATGCCATTGTTTCTCCATATTCAGTACTCGGCTTAGCAGTGGGGACTGGGATTTTAGCTGTGACCTCTGTTCTTTGGGAAACAGCTGGTTCGGGTTGGTATGGGAGAGCCTGTTTTTCTGCAGGTTCTATCCGCGAATGGAATTCAGGCGTACGGGGAGTGTGAGCTTTGGCAAGTTTACCAGTCTGGCGTCTAGCATTATTAGCTAGTATTTTTATAGTTCTCCACGCTCGCCGGGGCGTGATAAAGATGATGCCAAGCAAGACCAATCCTGCCAGGCGTATTCCTCCAACTAAATCTGGTGACCCTATTATCGTTTGACCGAAGGTGCCTCCCAGTGTAACTCGGCTCATGATACCCCTGTTAAAGGAGAAAAAAGAAAGAGCGCCCCACGCAACCAGGGCTAGTAACGCTCCCCCAAAAAAACAGTTCCATTGTTTAAGCAGTTTGATAAAATGGTTATGCTGTATTAAATGAACTGTTATGCCTATAGCAATTGCTATCACTATCAGGCCAAATCCAAATAAACTGAGAATACTTGCTGCTGCATCAGCTATGGTAGTTCTGAACCAATATACCGAGCCTGCAATAGCGCTTACCAGCGCCACGATTAGTAAGATGAGAGCTATTCTTGCCACGGGGAATTGATTCTTTTCTGTTTGCCCTTTCACTCTTCTGCGCTGGTTATTGGGCGGGATATTTCGTTTCGGCTTTGGCACCGAATCATACCCCCTTGGATTTGTTTAATAGAGGTATAGGAGAATGTGATTTCTGCATCTCTACAATTACAGGAACAATAACCGGACGCCTATGAGTCTTCTTGTACAGAAATCTTGCTATAGAGTCCTTTACTTTTCCTTCGAGATTTCTGCGTCTTGCTTGCAGCGCTCGTTTGTCTCCAGACAATCTTTTTTCAGAAGAATTAACGACAGTCGCGACTATTTTTTGGAGTTCCTCCATTAAAGGCCGATTCTCTTCGGAGCTGATCAGGCCTCGATTTACAATGATGGGTCTTTCTAATAAACGGTTTCCCGTTGCATCTACAACGAGAGTTACCATCACAATACCATCTCTTGAGAGGGACTTCCGTTCACGAAGTATGGTATTGTCTATCTTCTCTGCCTTTGAACCATGTATGCAGATTTCTGCCATATGTATCTTATCGATGACATTGCCTTCTTCTGGTCCCAGTTCCAATATATCGCCATCCTCGATGACAAAGATATTACTTTTTGGCATATTTAGGGAACGTGCTAACTTGGCGTGCAAGCTAAGGTGACGGTATTCGCCATGAACGGGGATAAAAAATTTCGGCTGGACTAAATTGAGGAGAAGCTTTAATTCCTCTTGCCCTCCATGCCCATGCACATGGACTTGAGCTAATTTGCTATAAATTACATTAGCACCTTGTCGGAAGAGTCTATCAATAGTTGTGCTAACAAGCCTTTCGTTGCCGGGGATAGGAGTAGCAGAAATTACTACGGTATCGTCAGGGATGATTTTTATCTGTTTGTGCTCTCTATGCGCAATGCGTACTAGCGCTGATGTTGGTTCACCCTGTGTCCCGGAGGTTAAAATTATTATTTTTTTGTGTGGCAATTTCTTGAATTCATCCAAAGTACAGAGGATTCCATCAGGTATATTCAGGTATCCTGTTTTAATTGCAGCCTTCACTGTATTTTCTATACTTCGGCTGGTAATAAATACACGGCGGTTATGATTGGCGGCGACGTTAATTACCTGTTGAATGCGAGAAACCAAGGATGAGAATGTAGTTATGATTATTCTGCCTGGAGCCTCTGCTAAAATATGTTCCAAGGTATCGCTGACTATTCGTTCAGAAGGTGTGTGCCCTGGAAGCTCAGCATAAGTGGAGTCGGAAAAAAGCAGTAAAGTACCCTTTGCTCCCAGTTTGGCTAAACTGCTGAGATCAGTAGGTTTACCTATAACTGGATTTTGATCTATTTTGAAATCACCGCTGTGAACTACAATACCTATAGGTGTGCGGATGATTAAACCCATGGCGTCGGGAATACTATGGCATACACGAAAGAAGTCTATACCGAAGTTGCCAATTGTAATCCTGGTGCCGGGATTCACCCTTCTCAAGTTAGCTTTATTTTTTACGCCACCTCGCCTGAGTTCATTGGTGATTAGTTCCTTAGTGAATTTGGTGGCATAAACAGGAATATTAAAATCAGATAAAATATAGGGCAAGGCACCGATATGATCTTGATGTCCGTGAGTAATGACAATCCCTTTGACTTTTGCTCTTTTTTGTCGTAGATAATCTATGTCCGGGATGAGCATACCAATTCCTGGCATCTCTTCCCTGGGGAACATGAATCCTGCATCGATGATGATAATATCGTCGGCATACTCAAGGGCCATCATATTCATGCCGATCTCCCCCAGCCCTCCGAGGGGGATAATCCTTAATTTATGTGCTGGCATATTTATCACTTTAAATTATAATAAGTTCAGTTGCTGAGCTTCTGTTGGAGCCTCAGTTATTTTCTCAATTTGGGCCAGTAGGCCTGGGATTTTAAGCATGTCAGCCTCGATTGTCTTGCGCAGGCTGTTTTGATGAAGAGCTGCAGCAGGGTGATACATAGGATAATAAATTATACCATCCTGTACTCGTGCCTTTCCGTGTACTTTACCGATGCTTTCTTTCGGGAAGTATCTTGCGAGGGAATAACGCCCCAGTGTGATTATCATTTTAGGTTTTATTATCTCTATCTGGAGGTCAAGCCACTTCTGGCAACTCTGTATCTCCGGAAGCAATGGATCTCGGTTTTGTGGTGGTCGACACTTAATCACATTCGCAATGTAAACCTGGTCTCGTGTCAGGTTAATCAGACTCAACAAATGCTCCAGAAAGGCACCTGCTTGTCCAATGAAGGGGCGCCCTTGTTGGTCTTCATTCCATCCTGGTGCCTCGCCGATGAAGAATAAGCTAGCATTCTCTGGCCCTTCTCCCGGAACCACCTTATTTCGAGTTTCAGCCAGCTTGCAATTTTGGCAACGTGTAATTTCTTGATATAACTCGGTTAAGGTTGACATGTACGTTGATAATAACATTCCTCTTTTTAGTGGTCAATTTTGATTGTGTTAGTCCTCTTCGTCATCCTCATATTCTCCTTCTCCTTGTTCCCAAATAGGCTCTGTGAACTGGTCGATGAATTCAGCAGTGGCTCGCTTAGCTATTCTATCCATTTCTTCGTCGGCACGTTTTGCTATGCTTTCTAGTTCATCAAGGTTGACATCGATTTCCATCATCTTGCTTAATACTTCTAGCACGGCTAGGGAGGCCTTGGGATTCGGGATCTGCGTAGCAAAAGAGGGGACCTCTCCCAGTAGACAAATGCCATCCAGTCCACGTTCTTTAGATAAACCAAGTATTAGACCATTGAGTCCAGCTATACGAAGATTGCCTCGAAGTATAACTCCTTGTTCATTTAGTTCATCAAGTAACTCAGGTCTTGTTGCTGCGCCCCAAACCTGCGAATTTTCGCTGTGATGAATTCTTGTTACTGCCGCAGCACAGCTATAGGTCCTGTCTACATTTAACTTTTGAGCAACATTGAGAACATGGTTAATAAGCTCGTATCCTTTGGTACTGGGTTGTTCTTCCCCAATAAAGATCAATAGCCCTTTGCTGGCTTTGTCATCCTGCCAGTAATAGAATTTGCTTGTGGGGAAGCTTGGGCTCTCCACCAAATTATCTCTTACCATAATGCCTATGGGTTCGAAGAAGCCGATAGGGTTGATTTCTCCTATCTCCTCTGCGCTCAGCTTATCCCTCAAATATTTAGCTGCCACTAAAGAGACATTACCAATTCCTGGCCAGGAAGCAAGCAAGGAGCATCTTTCAGGACTTGGTTGTTTATGGAGTATTGCCGAGTATTTTGTGAATTCGTTTAATTCACTCATCTTTACCCTCCTTTAGCTGATACAGATAGGCAAGGACAGTATAGATGGGGAGTTTTTATTTTCCCATCGACATCTCTGGCAACAGATCCTATTTCAATTGGCTGTTTTAAAACCTGGTAAATGTTTCCAGAGATCATAGTGTCTTTTACCCTCCCGATGATTTCTCCGTTCTCGATTTTATATCCTAACAGGACATTACCTCCAAAATCACCACCCAGTATGTTACCCTGTTCCGCTCCCATAAGTTGTTCAATGAGCAGTCCTTCTTTGATATCCGCTATTATATCCTTGAAGGAAGTAGTTCCCTCTTTTATAACGAGAAAGTTCATTCCGGGTTTAGGGATACCTGCGCCGCTTCGTTTCCCATTACCAGTGCTTTTGGAACCAGCCGATGCTGCTGTTTGCAGGTCATATATGAAGTTTTCTACTATCCCTTCACTTATAAGCATTGTTTGTTGACTGGGTACCCCTTCATCATCACAGGGTGAACTTCCCAGACAGTAGTCTGCTGTTGCATCGTCATATAAGCTAAGTGTCTTGTTGAAAATGCTCTCTCCTAATCTATTACTTAACGGGGAAATTCCTTCCAGATTAGTTTTGCCATTAAAAGCTAGTGCTAAGGGACCCCAAAAAGTGCTGGCTACTCCTCGGGGGGTGAAGATGACTGGAAGTAATTTGGCAGATGCCGTAGCTTTTTTTCTGGCCATCTCCAATTGGGAAATTACCCTATCAGCAACACTATTGAATTCCTGAGAAGCATGACATGAAACTTCGCTATCTCCAACAAATAGCATATCGGTATCGTTGGTTAGGATCCCTTCTATGCTAATCCCAAAGAAACTTTTAGTGTAGCTTGCTTCACCACCTTGAGTATTAATGATATGGATAGAACTTTCCCCCCTGTTTACCTCGACGTCACAAAGGATATCTGGAGCACATTGCTTGACTCTTTTTATCAGGAGGTTGCCCAGTCCTAGCATCTCTTCCATGCTTATTTTCTCTACCCGGGGATCGTAAATGCTCACCTTGGGGAAAACATTATGCGGACTAAAATTGAAATTTGAGAGAAATCCGAATTGAGATGTTTCTATAGCCATATTCAGCAAGTTATTAACTACTTCCTTGTTTTTGCCCCGGTGTGATAATAGTGTGCATGTGCCATTGGTCGAAGCGAAACCGATTCGCCCTCCTTTGATAATACGAAGGGCGAGGCTATAGCTTTCTTTACTCTGAATTTGTTTGAGTTTGTTGGCTTCAAAAGAGACTGGTATTTCCTGAGTTGAGAACTCAAAAACCTCCGCTGTTTCAGCTATTTTTTTTGCAGAATTGAGGACCTCTTCAGCTAAGAGCGATTTCATCTAACGTCCTCCAACTATGCAATGGCGGATTCTGATATGAGGGCTTCCGTTGGATACAGGAAGAGGAGATTGTGCTCCTTTACCGCATCCACCACCCTGGTTCATTGTTAAATCTTCGCCTATCATGTCTATATTGTTTAGTGTAGTGAATACATTTCCAGTCAATACCGCAGGGCGAAGCAATTCAGCTATCTTTCCATCACGAATCATATATGCTTCACCGGAGGAGAAGGTGAACATTTCCAGACTGGTTGTTCCCCCATACCAGTCTTTCATATATATCCCTTCTTTAATATCACTTATCATATCTTTAAAAGATGCCGTACCAGGGCTGATGAAAGTGTTACTCATTCGCACTATTGGAGGAAATCTATAGTTGATGGCACGAGCATTTCCTGTAGGCTTCTCTTTCATTATGGCAGCAGTTTCAATGGAATGGAGTCTTCCTACCAGGATGCCATCTTGAATGAGATGTGTCCTTGCTGCGGAAGTTCCTTCATCGTCATATCTATAGCTTCCTCTTAAGGCATTAATAGAGCCATCGTCTATGATATTGAGATGCTTATCTCCAAACTTTCGTCCTATGGTCATAATATTACGTAGCCGATTATTCTGATATACAAAATCTGCCTCAGATAAATGCCCAAAAGCCTCATGAACAAAAACTCCAGCTAGAATTGGGTCAAGGACGACAGTATGCTCCCCACTCTTTGCATACGGGGCATCAAGTAGCGCGAAGGCACGGTTGCTTATTTCCTTCACTTGTTGATGAAGTCCTTCTATAGCAGAAAAATCGCCCCGGTTGCCTAAGCTTAGTCCCGCTTGCTGAACTTCGTCATCCTTGCGAGCAATTGCTGTTAATCGAAGGCTGAGGTCTGGTTTTACTTGTTCTATATAGCTACCTTGTGAGTTGGCGAAGATGACCTTTTGCTTTGTATCAGCATATCTGATCATGGTGCTCTTTATCCCCTGGCAACTTAACATAATATCGTTGTATTCTTCCAGTAACTGCTTCTTTTCTAGTAGTGGCAAACTAGCTGCCTCTTTACCCTCCTGGAAGGAAACTGTGTCTACTATGACCTCGGGGTGAGGAAATATTAATCCTTTGCAATTAGTCAATCTAGCTTCATTTATCGCCAGGGACACTTTTTCTCTTAGATGATTGATATCGTTGAAGCTAACGAATCCCCAACCTCCTTTGACCAGAGCTCGTATATTGCCACCACAGCTATGTACTCTATTCACCTCTTCCAGCTTAACACCATGGTATATGAATTGCGTGCTCTCGCTCTCTTCGAAATGAGCTTCAATATAATCTGCATTATGTCCTGCAAGGGCATCAATAATTCTATTACGCATTTTTGTTATGATATTGTAGCTTTTACCTTTATGAAAGGCAAAATTACTCTTTTCTTTAGGTTATTCCACTGTTGATATGGGTTGCTCTCTCTCTAGCAACGGAAGGAGACTATTTCTGTTGGATTA
>JAUVYX010000041.1 GCA_030602865.1 Dehalococcoidia bacterium
GGCATGTCCTGTGCAGGCTGCGTTTCTCGCGTTGAGAAGGCCCTGCTGAGCATGGATGGGGTAATCTCCGCCAATGTTAACCTTGCTTCAGAGAAAGCCACTGTGGAATATCTCGACGAGACGACGTTCTCTGAACTACGACGGGCAGTGAAAGAGGCCGGCTATGACCTGGGTACAGAAGCAGTAGCCCTGGAAGACGTCTCTATTGCCGCCCGACGGGAATCTCTTGCCCTGAGAAATAGATTTATTCTCGCCACAGTCATCGGCGTATCAATCATGTTACTGGGCTGGGCTCCAGGTTTTATGCTGAAGCCTTACCTGCTCTGGGCACTGGCAACACCTGTGCAGTTCTGGGCAGGCTTTAGATTCTACAAAGGGGCATTGGGAGCACTCCTGCATAAAACTGCCGACATGAATACGCTAATCACCGTCGGTACCTCAGCAGCATATCTTTACAGCGTAACAGTTGTCCTTTTCCCCCGACTGTTTACCAGTGCCGGAATTGAGCCAGCTTTATATTTTGACACCTCAGCCATGATCATTGCCCTGATCTTGCTTGGCCGTTTCCTTGAAGCCAGGGCTAGAGGACGAACTTCAGAGGCAATAAAAAAGCTCATTGGGTTGCAGCCAAAAACAGCACGATTAATTCGTGATGGTAAAGAAATGGAAATCCCCGTAGATGATGTCCAGGTTGCCGATATTATACTGGTAAAACCGGGAGAGAGAGTACCTGTGGACGGTATTATCCGCCAGGGATATTCCAGTATTGACGAGTCAATGCTTACCGGAGAAAGTATGCCGGTAGAAAAAAAGACAGGTGACGAGGTCATTGGTGCCTCAATTAATAAAACGGGCAGCTTTCAGTTCGAGGCAACCCGGGTAGGTAAGGACACCACCCTGGCCCAGATCATCAGGATGGTGGACGAAGCACAGGGAAGTAAAGCGCCCATTCAACGCCTGGCAGATATCATCGCCAGTTACTTTGTACCGGTAGTAATTGGCATCGCTGTCTTCACCTTTATAGTATGGTACTTCACCGGACCATCCCCTGCCCTCACTTTTGCTATTCTCAACTTCGTAGCAGTGCTTATTATCGCCTGTCCCTGTGCCATGGGATTGGCGACGCCAACCGCTGTCATTGTGGGCACCGGTAAAGGAGCCGAATATGGCTTGCTTATCCGAAGCGCTGAGATACTGGAGAGATCTCATAAAATAGATATTGTAATACTAGACAAAACAGGCACCTTAACTTATGGAAAACCAGTTGTAACAGACATAGTTGCTCTACATCCCTATTCCAAAGAGGAAATCCTCAGGCTGGCAGCCTCGGCCGAGCATAATTCTGAGCATCCCCTGGCTGATGCTATAGTCAGAGCTGCCTCGGAAAAGAAGCTGGAGCTATCTTCATCATCAGATTTTAATGCAATACCCGGATACGGTATCGAGGCCCTTATAGAAAGTAAAAAGCTAGTGCTGGGTAACCTCCGGCTGATAAATGAAAAAAATCTTTCCCTTGATGAGCTGGGGAAAGATGCTGAACAATTTCGGGCAAGAGGCAAAACAGTAATGTTACTGGGCATAGACAACCAGGTAGTGGGCATAATTGCCCTGGCTGATACCTTAAAGCCGAATGCAGGAGCAACACTGGACGCACTACACGATATGGGTATAGGGGTGGTGATGATAACCGGTGACAACAAGCACACTGCTGAAGCTATTGCTACAGAGCTGGGTATTAACCGTGTCCTGGCAGAAGTCCTGCCGGAACACAAAGCCCAGGAGGTCAAGAAGTTGCAGCAGGAGGGAAATGTGATAGCGATGGTGGGAGATGGGATAAACGATGCTCCTGCCCTGGCTCAGGCAGATGTGGGCATCGCCATTGGTACCGGCACAGACGTGGCGATGGAGGCTGCAGATATCACGCTGATAAGCGGTGACCTTAGTGGAATCGTGACCGCTATATCTCTGAGCAAACATACCATGAGGACTATTAAGCAGAACCTGTTCTGGGCTTTCGCCTACAACACTATTCTTATCCCGGTAGCGGCAGGAATATTGTACTTTGTCTTCAGAAATACAGGCGTCCCGCCGGAACTTCATTTTATCCTGGGCAACTATGGCTTCTTGAACCCAATTATGGCAGCGGGAGCCATGGCCGCCAGCTCAATTACCGTTGTATCCAACTCACTGCGCCTCAAGAGATTCAAGCCAACCAGTTTTAAATAAGCGAACGATATCCAGAAGGAGTATAAAAATGACAAAAACCAATAAGGACAATAAAAACGATAATAAAGTTGACGAAAAGTTACTATCACAGGTTGTTAATTTAGCCCACCTGGTAGATTACCAGGAAGGCTCAGTAGTGAGCCGGACAATAATCGAGAAGAATACAGGGACAGTTACCCTGTTCGCCTTTGACAAAGGGCAGGGCTTGAGCGAACACACTGCACCCTTTGATGCACTTGTTTATATCATAGAGGGTGAGGCAGGAATAACCATTTCAGGAGAATCATTCTATCTAAAGGGTGGAGAGACCATCATCATGCCTGCTGATAAACCACATTCTCTGGAAGCGCTTGACAGGTTCAAAATGATGCTTGTCATGATAAAGTCATAGACCATCAACATCATAAACTCATAGCTTTTGACAAGTTCGTATATATTTTGTAAAGTATTATGATTATATTAGTCAACATTTATTAGATAATGAAACTTTCTACAAGAGCACGATATTGGACCAGGGCGCTCGTGGATATAGCACTCCACGCAAGCGTAAAGAGGGCAAAACTAAAAGACATTGCCGCAAGGCAGCATATCTCTCTGCCCTATCTATCGCAAATAATTACACCATTTTTAACTGCTGGCATATTAATAAGCACCAGGGGACGCGAGGGTGGAATTGCACTGCTTAAGCAGCCCATTCAAATAAAGATTAGCCAGATCCTTCAGCTTCTCGAGGGTACAATGACTCCTGTAGCATGTACAACCCATTCCGAACTGTGTCCACGTGTCGAGCAGTGCAGCACCCACGATATCTGGTGCATGGTACAGAAAGCGATAGATGAGACCTGGAAACCACCACTTTGCAGAATCTTGTCAAGATGAAAAGGAAAAAGACAGCAATCCATGGGGCTAAGTCTCCAGATTTATAGATAACTCAACACCCTTGAAAAAGGTTGTCTTGTAATGGGGATAATACCCCCTTAAACAGCGTCAGGTCATAGAATATCAGCAAAACTATTGATGAATAGTCTTAACGACTATCTAGAGGAGGATTAATTGGAATGACGAAGAAACTATTCATACATGCAGGCTTGATACTGGTTATATGCCTCCTCGGCATTGGTCTCATTTTCTCTTCCCAGGCCTTTGCCCAAAATTCTCAGGAGGATTATATCTCTATAGTCTATTTCCACGGCGTTGGCTGTCAGCATTGTTCCCATACAGACCCAACTGTACTACAGGATTTGCCGGGAGAATATCCAGAACTGATTCTCATTGGATATGAAATCTATAAGATGGAGCAAAATGCCCCGCTGCTCGATGAATACCACAGCATATATACGGCAACATACGATATTCCCGTAGCAGTCTTCAATCATGAAAGAGTCCTTACCACTTTTGGAAAGGTGTTAAATAATATCAGGCCCTACCTTGATGAGCTGGACCATAACCCTGTACCGCTTATCGATGGCAGTTCCATCGATTTCCAGGAATTGGACCTGCTCACTTTACCGGGCTATCCGGAGATATGGCATCAAAATAAAATAGCCATCAAGACTGGTCCCGCTGGAGATAGTGAGTTGCTTAAAAACTTGATTCTCGATGACGACCTGTCAGCTATTCTTAAGGGCAAAGATTACACGCCCATAGAGCCGGTAGTAGTCGAGATATCAGGAGCGGACATTGAATTCGACAACGCTATACTGGTTGGCGACTGGGTCTTCCAGTGGAACGGCGACCGCATGGGAATTCCATCAGCAGAGGAAGGAGCTTATGCCCCCGGGACAGAGCCTATCAGTCCGGTCAAGCACACGGTAACCATGACAAAGATTGTCTCCCTGGCACTGGTGGACGCGGTTAACCCCTGTGCCTTCGCAGTGTTATTACTGCTGCTCACCGCCATACTGGCTTATAATCCAGGGAACAGGCGCAGCGTATTACTGGGAGGACTGATGTTTGTTACAGCAGTCTTCGCCATGTATTTCATCTACGGGCTTGTATTTATCAGGTTTTTCCAACTGATACAAACCTTGAATGTTGTCAAGATATGGCTTTTCAGGGCACTTGCCATTACGGCTATTATATTCGGTTTACTGAACATCAGGGACTTCATCAAGTACAAGCCCGGTGGAATTGGAACCGAGATGCCCCTCATGCTGAGGCCAAAGATGCAGGCCATGATTGCCAGGGTGACCTCTCCCAAAGGGGCGTTCCTCGCTGGCATAATGGTCACCTTGTTCCTGCTGCCCTGCACCATCGGTCCTTATGTCATAGCCGCTGGCATCCTTTCCGTATTCGACATGCTGGCGAATATCCCTGTTCTTATAGTGTATAACCTGATATTTGTCCTTCCCATGATGGTAATAGTGGGAATAGTCTACCTTGGCCTGAGAGGGGTGAAGGATGTTGAGGAATGGAAAAACCGTCACATCACCAAGCTGCACCTGATAGCAGGAATTCTCATGCTCTTTGTGGGAGTGGCTCTGCTGATGGGATGGGTATAGCATCGTTATCCTATAGTTAACAACAAGGGGGAGGATATTCAATAATCCTCCCCCCTTTTTCTTTTTTAAGTTATTGGTAACTGGAATATGACAAAGCTTAGTAGTTCTCTACCATTACCTCGTAATAGCTTTGAGGAAAAGCACATGCGGGGCATTTTTCGGGGGCTTCAGTTCCCTCATGGATGTAGCCACAGTTACGGCACTTCCATCTGATCACCTTATCCTTCTTGAAGACTTTCCCCTGGTCGATATTTTTAAGCAGGGCAAGGTACCTCTTCTCATGTTCCTCCTCCACTTCAGCTACCTCCTGGAAAAAGCTGGCTATCTCTGCAAATCCTTCCTCCTGTGCTACACGTTTAAATTCCGGATACATGCTGGTATGTTCGTAGTTCTCTCCTTCCGCCGCTGCCTTTAAATTTGCCCGAGTATCTCCAGCTCCACCGAGAAAATCAAATTCTTTTTTGGCATGCTCCTTCTCATTATCTGCTGTTTCAAGAAAAATCCCGGCAATCTGCTCTAACCCTTCTGCTTTAGCTACCGAAGCAAAGTAAGTATATTTATTCCGTGCCTGCGATTCGCCAGCAAAGGCGGCAAGTAGATTCTGCTCAGTTTTGCTCCCCTTTAACTCCACGTTTATCCTCCTCTAATAATATATCAGTAAATTCACATTTCCTTTTTTATCGAATTCTATCTTAGAAATGGAAATCAGCTTAAGCAGATTTCCACAAGCCATGAACGCTGCAATATTCCCTGGCGGTAACTCCCTTGTTATCAATTTTAAAGTCAGCCTCGGGTTTATCCCCCGGCTTCAGAAATTTCCGGTAAACATTACCCTCAACGAGTATTTCCACCCACTCTATATAGTGGTTTTCTTCCATCGGGTGAGAAACCTGCCCAACTTTCACTTTTATTCCGCCATCCGTTGTTTCCAGTACAGGAACATGCTTTTCCAAACCAGCATCCGCTGTCTTTTCCTGTAGCAACTCCATTGGCTGCCCGCAACAAACGAGCTCGCCTCCTCCGGCATGAAGCACCTCTATAATGTTGCCGCAGACATTACATTTATATACTTGTTTCTTGCTTATCATATTATCCTCCTTGCTTATTTTAGCCTTAGAATGTGTTTTCAGCTAAAGCCATTTTCCTTATGCTTTTCTGCAATAGCGCTCGCCAGGTCATCAAGTGCATGGAAATCGGCCTCTCCCGGAAAGCCTTTGCTAAGTACTGGCTGTAGTACTTCCACTTTCAAGTTGGGAATAAGCCCGGCAAGTTGCTCAACCGCCTTACCTCCCCAACCATACGAACCAACAATGGAAAGGAATCTGGTTTCAGGCCTCAGTGCATTAGCCAGCATGACAGCATAGGCTACATTCGGATGTGGTCCAGCCAGCACGGTTGGCGTTCCAACAACAATTGTTGCCGCATCCACTAGAGCCATCGCCAGTTTTCCGATATCTGTCACCGTGAGGTCAAACTGTTTCACGGTTACACCTTTTTCAGATAGAGACCTGACCAGATAATTTACCATCTCCCTTGTGCTACCGTGCATCGACACATAAGCTACGACGGTAATATTTTTTGGCTCGTCAAAAGTCCAGCTATGGTATGCCTGCCTGATAAATTCTGGTTTATCGTACAAAGGACCATGGCTGGGAGCAATAATATCTACCCCATAGTCTTTAAGCGCATTAAGGTTTTTCCTTATTTGCACTCGGAATGGCATCATAATCTCGGCATAATACCTCATGGCAGCCTCGTAAACCCCGGCGCCATCAGTTGCATAAAGATCGGTAGTAGCCAGGTGCGAGCCGAAGAAATCACAGGAGAAAAGAATCTTCTCCTCTTTCAAATATGTCAGCATCGTCTCTGGCCAATGAACCCAGGGAGCATGGATGAACTCCAGCGTCCTGTTTCCCAGTGAAATAGTCTCCCTGTCTTTAACCGTAATAAATTTCTCTGCAGAAACTCCGAGCAGGTCTATGAGCATTACCCTGCATTTTTCTGTGCATACTACTTTTGCTTCGGGATATTTATTCAATATCTCAGGGATAGACCCTGAATGGTCCTGCTCCGCATGATTAGCAATAACATAATCTATCCGGCTAATCTCCAGTTGCTCCAGGTTATTTAGCAGCACATTCTTCATCGTAGGATCCACTGTATCAATGAGGGCAGTTTTCTCACTACCCTGGACCAGGTACGAGTTGTAGCTTGTGCCGTCAGGTAGCGGAATAAGAGAGTCAAATAATCGCCTATCCCAGTCAATGGCTCCCACCATATAAATTCCCGTCTTTATACTCTCCAATTTCATTTTCCCCTCCTTTTTTTAGTAGTTGAATATTCTCTTTTCTCCGTCAATTGCTTACCCTCTCCCCCCCTCCATTTATTCTTTAATTATTTCAAACAAATCTTTGCCAACACCACAGACAGGACAGACCCAATCGCCGGGTATAGCTTCAAAAGCTGTGCCGGGTTCAATACCGCTATCAGGGTCGCCAAGCTCAGGGTCATAGATATATCCACAAACAGTACACTCATATTTTGC
>JAUVYX010000052.1 GCA_030602865.1 Dehalococcoidia bacterium
CGCAGAGTACATAAAAGAAATTGAATTTGATATTTCAAATCTTGAGCCACAAGTCGCTTTTCCTCATCTTCCTTCCAATACAAAAGCGGTAAGTCAAGTGGGTGATATAAAACTGGATCAGGTAGTGATTGGTAGCTGTACCAACGGACGTCTTGACGATCTTAGAATAGCGGCGATGTTGCTAAAAGGTAAAAAAGTTAATCCTGATCTGAGATGTATAATAATTCCTGGCACACAAAAGGTTTACCTGGAAGCGTTAAGAGAAGGGTTGGTTGAGATATTTATTGAGGCTGGTGCTGCAGTCAGCACCCCTACTTGTGGGCCCTGTTTAGGTGGTTATATGGGCGTTTTGGCTGCTGGTGAACGATGCTTGTCTACCACCAATCGAAATTTTGTTGGTAGAATGGGCAGTCCTGATGCAGAAGTCTATCTGGCAAGTCCAGCTATAGGCGCTGCTAGTGCAATTTTAGGAAGAATTTGCGGCCCTGAGGAGGTTATATAGTGATTTTAAAGGGAAAAGTTCATAAATATGGTAATGATGTCAACACTGATGTGATAATTCCAGCTCGTTATCTGAATGTATCTGATCCTGATGAGTTGGCTGAACATTGTATGGAGGACATTGACCCCACATTTATCACAAATGTTAAACCTGGAGATATTATTGTTGCTGGAAGTAATTTTGGGTGTGGCTCATCAAGGGAACATGCTCCTCTGGCCATTAAAACTTCTGGAGTGGCTTGTGTAATCGCTCAAAGCTTTGCACGAATATTTTTCCGAAATGCCATTGATATTGGGTTGCCTCTCTTAGAATGTAGTGTAGCCTCAAATGAAATAGAGGCAGGTGACAAACTTGAAATAGATATCACTAATGGGAAAATCGATGATATTTCTCGGCATAAAACGTTTTTGGCTAAGCCATATCCGGATTTCATGACGCGTATAATTAACGCTGGGGGATTAATTAACTACACCAAAAACAATTTAAGAGGTAAATAATGGATTTCAATATTGCAGTTCTACCCGGTGATGGTATTGGACCTGAAGTTATTGCCGAATCGGTTAAGCTATTAAAAACTATAAGTAAAAGTTATAACCATAAATTTCAGTTACATAATGGGGTAGTAGGTGGGGTTGCTGTGGACAACCTGGGCGTCGCTCTGCCAAAAGAAACGCTGGAACTGTGCCAGAGGTGTGACGCCGTTTTATTTGGTGCGGTTGGTGGGCCAAAATGGGATGATCCTCAGGCGAAGGTAAGAGCAACAGACGGGATATTAGAGTTGAGGAAAGGACTATCTTTATTCGCTAATTTGCGCCCTGTAAAAGTTACACCGCCATTAGTTGACTCTACTCCTCTTAAACCGAATATTGTTAAAAATGTTGATTTGCTGGTAGTAAGAGAACTCACCGGGGGACTGTATTTCGGGCAACCCAAAAAACAATGGCAGACCCCTTCGGGTAGACAAGCTGTAGATACCATGACATATTCAGAAGAGGAAATTGAACGGATAGCGAGAATGGGATTTGAGCTAGCTCGTACTAGATCTAAGAAACTGACATCAGTTGATAAAGCTAATGTTCTTGAATCATCCCGGTTATGGAGACAGATTATTACGGAGATATCAAGCAGTTATCCTGATGTTGAATTACAACATGTGTTTATTGATGCTTGTACCATGCAATTAATTCAGCGTCCTGGAGAATTTGATGTCTTGGTCACTTCGAATATGTTTGGAGATATATTAACAGATGAAGCTTCAGTACTAGCAGGTTCCATGGGCATGTTACCCTCGGCTAGTCTGGCAGGGTTACCTAGTGGAAAAACATTTGGGTTGTATGAGCCAATTCATGGTACTGCACCGGATATAGCAGGGAAAAATATAGCTAACCCTATCGCTACTATCTTAAGTACAGCGATGAGGCTTCGCTATTCTTTTAACTTAATATCAGAGGCTAATGCGGTGGAGGATGCTATCGAAGCTACATTAAAGGAAGGTTATAGAACACCTGATATTTGGACAGAAGGTGATGTAAAGATAGGGACTGAGGAGATGGGTAACCTGATTTTACGAAAACTTAATGTGTAACATAATAATTTAATACTATGAAAGTGCATATTTATGACACGACGTTACGGGATGGGGCGCAACAGGAAGGGGTGTCCTTTTCCGTAGAAGATAAACTGAACATTGTTAATAGCTTGGACAAATTGGGTATCAGCTATATCGAAGGTGGCTGGCCTGGTTCTAATTCCAAGGATGCTGAGTTTTTTGTAAGAGTTAAATACTTGAATCTGACAAATTCATGTGTAGTCGCTTTTAGTAGCACACGGCGTAGCTTTTGTAAGGCAAATGAAGACATACAACTGAGAGCACTGCTCAATGCCGGAACTGCAATAGTTACTATTGTCGGGAAAAGTTGGGATAAGCAGGTAACCGAGGTACTGGAAACTACTTTGGTGGAGAATCTCAACATGATTATTGATACTATCGAATACCTCAGGGAGAATGGACTTCGGGTTTTTTTTGATGCAGAACACTTTTTTGACGGTTATAAGGCTAACCCTGAATATGCGCTTGACACCATAGTCGCTGCTAGCAAAGCTGGCGCTGAATGCATAATACTATGCGACACTAATGGGGGTACCTTGCCTGAAGAGGTGGCTAATGTCATTAAGGCGGTTCAGGAAACAAGCTCCATTCCCATAGGTATTCATGCGCATAACGATGCGGAGCTAGCTGTAGCTAACTCACTGGTTGCAGTACAGGCGGGAGTTTCTCAGGTGCAAGGGACCATAAATGGTTACGGGGAACGCTGTGGGAACGCTAATTTATGTTCCATCATACCAAATTTAAAGCTAAAAATGGGCATTAATTGCATTAGTAATGAACAGCTAAGTAGTCTTAGTAATATCTCTCGTTATGTTTCAGAACTGGCTAATCTTCCTCATGTTAATACTCTTCCTTACGTGGGGCCTGAAGCCTTTGCACATAAAGCTGGACTTCACGTGTCTGCTCTGATGAAATGCAAAGATAGTTACCAACATATTGATCCTATATTAGTTGGTAATCACCAACGAGTCATAATATCGGAGCTTTCGGGTAAGTCGAATATACTATATAAGGCAAAGGAACGGGGTTTGCCCATCCCACGAGGTAGCGAAATCGGGAAAATACTCAGTAAAATCAAGATATTAGAGAATCAGGGATTTCAATATAGCAGTGCTGAAGCATCATTTGACTTATTGCTCCATCGTGCGCAAGCTGGATATACACCACCTTTTGAATTGATTGACTTCATGGTAATAATTGAGAAACATCGTCGTCTGTCTAGAAGCAGTAATAAGGAAGAGCTGTTATCTGAAGCAACCATTAAGGTAAAAGTGGGCGACATAATAGAACACACTGCCGCTGAAGGTGACGGACCTATAAATGCTCTCGATCAGGCCTTACGAAAGGCCTTAATACAATTTTATCCTGATTTAACTTTTGTAGAACTGACTGACTTCAAGGTGCGCATATTGGAAGAGACTGCTGGTACTGCCTCAATGATTCGAGTCCTTATAGAATCTAGTGATGGAAAAGAGCACTGGGAAACGGTAGGTAGCTCAAGCAACCTCATCGAGGCTAGCTGGCTAGCTCTATCGGACAGTATTGAGTACTGGTTATTAAAGCAAAAACGCTACGAACAAAAATATTAGTAGAATTGATTATATTGTCCATCAGGAAAATCTTATTATTTAAATGGGATTATGTTGGTTCGGGTAATACTTATCTAAAGAAGAAAAATATATTACTATAGTAGTATAGCTGTTAATGGAAATTGTCTTTATCTGGATGTGTGCCCATAGACCTGCACATATAATTGGAAGTGTTATTATCCTTTGATGACGCCTATCGGGATAGCCATAGCTACCTTGTGAGAAATCCCTGCTTGCTGAACTATGTTAACCACTTCTGTAACGTCCTTATAAGCAGGGGAAGCTTCTTCAGCTAATGAAGAAACGTGTTCTGTTTTGATGCTAATACCTCTGTTACGCAATTCTTTTAACACGTCTTTGCCATTTAGTTTTCGCCTGGCAGCACTCCTGCTCAATAAACGTCCAGCACCATGGCAAGTAGAGCCGAAGTTTTCATCCATGGCCTTCTGGGTACCTACGGCAATGAAAGAACAACTTCCCATATCACCAGGGATAAATACTGGTTGCCCTATCTCTCGATAGCATAGCGGAATATCACCATGGCCAGGAGAAAAGGCTCTGGTAGCTCCCTTACGATGCACACAGACTATCATTTTCTTTTTATCTATTATATGGTTTTCAAACTTGGCAATGTTATGGGAAACATCATAAATCTGTCTAATATCGAGTTCTTGTAATGATTTCTTAAATACCTTTGTAAAACTTTCTCTAACCCAATGAGCAATACACTGGCGGTTACACCATGCATAGTTCGCTGCGCACGACATGGCAGCAAAGTAATCCTTCCCCTCTGGTGATTCTATTGGGGCACAGGCAAGTTGTCTATCAGGTAGTTTTATTCCGTATCTTGTTACTGCACTTTCCATAATCCTAAGATGGTCAGTGCATACCTGATGGCCAAAACCCCGGGAGCCAGTGTGGATTAAAATTAATACTTGCCCAACTCCAACAATCCCCATTGCACTAGCAGCGTGTGTGTCGAAAACTTCCTTTACCACTTGCACTTCTATGAAATGATTACCAGAGCCCAATGTACCAATCTGGGATATCCCTCGGTTAACTGCTTTGTCACTAACCTTGTCAGGGTTAGCATTCTTTATGTATCCACGGTCTTCAGTAACCTCTAAATCACGATTAGAGCCAAAACCATGTTTCACTGCCCATAGAGCACCTTCGGCCATTACATTGCCTATCTGTTTACGGTCCAACAGTATCTTTCCTTTTGAGCCTAAACCAGATGGCACGTTGATGAATAAATCACCGAGCAGTTCACTAATTCTGGCTCTTACTTCAGTCTCAAAAAGGTTGGTGCACAGCAACCTCACTCCACAGTTTATATCATAACCTACGCCACCGGGAGATATCACGCCTTTATTGACATTCATCGCAGCGACTCCTCCTATAGGAAAACCATACCCCAAATGAATGTCGGGCATACCAAATGAAAACCCTACTATGCCAGGTAAACAGGCAACATTAGCCACTTGTTCAGGTGTTTGTTCATTTGCAATAAAATCCAGCATAGCCTCATTAGCATAGATGAGGCCCGGCACCAACATCCCTGGCTTATAATCACGGGGAATTTCCCATCGATTATCGTCGATCTTGATAAATTGACTTCGATGCTGCGACATATATCTACACCTTATATATCAAATATAACCTGTGCCTTATATCCAGATGCACAACTGTCTATTTTCAGCGTATGGTATGTAGCTGCTTTTACATATCTTTTTAGTCTATGCTTCAGAGGATCAACTGTTTCCCCATAACAAATAGCTGTGAGTTGGTTGTTATTTAGATTCTTTATCTGGAATCTGTTAAATAATATATGTTCAGCATCGAATAAGTAAATAAGTTCATTGAGCCAAGCTACTAACAAGGTTTCGTTGTTCTCAGCAGCTACTTTAATATAGCTATGCAGTCTTTCCGTAATACTATCTGGTTCTACAATCAAGCTAAAAAGCGCATAAGCGGAATTGGAAAATAGTTGCTCAATATCAACTCCATAAGCAATAATACCGATATCAGCAGTGTGATCGATAACCTTAAATAATTTGTTTTCCATTATCAAACACAATTTACTGGTGTATGTAAATTAATTATAGCATTCATTATTGTAATTCCTGCCAGTTCGATTATCTGGAGAGTGGTTTAAAATATATTTATTTGTTGCTAAGTGAATTAAGTGCCAACAGAACCTATTCATTGACCATAAGTAACATGTTTGCTACAATCATTCGGGTGGGGCGATTAGCTCAGTGGTTAGAGCGCTGCGTTGACATCGCAGAGGTCACTGGTTCAAGTCCAGTATTGCCCAATTGTAAATATGGAATGAGAATAAAACAATGTATTTGATGCCGAGTTCAATAGATCATGATAGCTTTCAAATTCAACGTTATCTAATTGGGTTGTATCAGAGAATGGTGTACAGTAGAGAGATATAGGAGTCATTGGTTCTCCAGTTATGCATACTGCTAGTAGTACCATCCCCACTGTGTTATTGATAGAAATTATGTATGCATAAGATGAAACTATAGAATGGAACAGGAAGATAAAATAGATCAGATAACAAAGATGCGTCACTCTGCTGCTCACGTGATGGCAGAGGCAGTGCAGGGATTATTTCCCGAAGTAAAATTTGGTATCGGGCCGTCTATTGAGAATGGTTTTTACTATGATTTTGAATTACCACGCTCACTAACACCGGTAGATTTACCTGCAATCGAAAAGAAGATGAAGGAAATCATTGCGCAAAAATTACCTTTTACCAAGAAAGAAATATCTAAGGAAAGAGCACGTGAACTCTTTAGTAACCAAAAATATAAGCTAGAAATCATAAATGAAATCCTTGAAGATATGGTGACAACTTATACACAAGGCTCTTTCACAGATATTTGTCGGGGTCCACATATAGAATCTACATCTCAGATTAAGGCTTTCAAATTAACCCATATAGCTGGGGCATACTGGCGAGGGGACGAGAAACAGCCAATGTTACAGAGGATATACGCTATAGCTTTTGAAAGCCAGGAAAAGATGCAAGATTATATGGACATTCAAGCAGAAATAGCTGAGCGGGATCATAAAAAGTTGGGGAAAGAACTTGATCTGTTCAGTAGCCATGA
>JAUVYX010000217.1 GCA_030602865.1 Dehalococcoidia bacterium
CGTGGGTAATTGGGGCGAGGTTGACCACCAGAGATTTCCTGATGGCTTGGAACCCCTTGCAGACTATGTTCGTGAACTGGAAATGGAATTCGGTTTATGGTTTGAGCCAGAAAGAGCAGTCGAGGGAACCACTTTTGTTAAAGAACATCGCCACTGGTTTGTGCCCGTCGGGGGTGGGGGTAAAAAACAATTCTACCATCTCAACCTCGCCAATCGGGATGTACAGGATTATTTGATTGAAATGGTGGGAGGGTGGATCAAGCGTTTAGATCTACGCTGGACTCGATGGGACTATAATATCGAACCCCGACGGTTTTGGGAACAGGTTGATCCCACGGGAAGGATTCAGTTTTCCTACCTTAAAGGTTTCTATCGGGTACTTGATACTCTCATGAAGAAATATTCTGATTGGATGGTAGAAGGTTGTGCCAGTGGAGGACGACGCATTGACATCGGAACGATGAAGCGAGCTCATACATTTTGGTTCTCCGATCAGAGCAAAGATCCCTTCCTGTGTCGATATATGCAGGCCAGGGCGAACCGTTTTCTTCCAGGTCATTTACTTAACAGCAGCGTGGCGGTTCAAATTGGCCAGGGTGACTCTGGTTTCGATGATACGGTGGTGCTTAGCCGAATGCTTGGCAAATTGGCTTTTGATGGCGATATTGCAAGCTGGTCACCTAAACTTACCGCACGAATGGCTCGTTGGGTAAGTGAATTCAAAGCCATTCGCCATCTGCTGGTTCAGGATTTTTATCAATTGCTTCCCATCCCCACAACTACCCAAGACTGGGATGCTGTCCAGTTCGGAAACTATACTAGGGATGAGAGTGTTCTTTTTGTTTTTTCTGGAGAGGATAGAGTTCGGGAAAATATGATATGCCTGCGGGGTCTTAAACCCGAAGGTAAATACATAAGAGGTCGTCGGCCGGAAGGGAAGTCACTATCTGCTTCAGGTTTGGAATTAATGACTAAGGGGATACGGATTCAGCTCGGACCAGGTGAGGCTGGCCTATGGAGAATTATTCTGGCATAAAGGACTTCATCGAGAAGAATTGATGCTGAATGTCCTATCTGTTTTGAGCGGAGAGCATATAACTAAAATACTTAGAAATGTAGGGATTTAAGAGAGGATTACCCAAACCAAAGGGGGAAAATGATGTTTGTCACCCGGATACTTTGTTTCAACAGTGGGAATTGGCGAAAGAGAAATCCTCAAGTATGTCAAATGGCAACAGAGCCAGGATTTAGATCAAACGAAGCTTGAATTGTTCCCATTCGAGTGCCACGGCTTTAGCTGTGGATATCTACAATAACGCATGAGGAGGTCTAGATATGTCTTACGGATACAATGGTAAGATTTTGCGGGTAGATTTATTAAGGGAAGAGATTGCCATAGAAAAGCATGATGAATACTTCTATCGTACTTACATAGGAGGAGCAACACTGGGAGCCTATTATTTATTAAAAGAACAGAAAGCCGGAGTCGATCCCTTTGGCCCGGAAAATATTATAGTTATCGCACCTAGTATAGTAACAGGCACTCCTGCTCCGGGTTTCTCTCGCTATGCCATTGTTTCTAAGTCTCCTTTAACCGGTGCTATTGGTGATACTCAGGCAGGAGGATTCTGGGGACCTGAGTTAAAATTTTCTGGCTATGATGCCATTGTAATCAAAGGCAAAGCTAAGAACCCTGTATATCTTTTCATACAAGATGACAAGGTTGAAATTAGGAAAGCCTCTCATCTTTGGGGAAAAACTACCGGGGAAGTAGAGCAGATTATTCGCAAGGAATACTCCGATCCTCGAATTAGAGTGCTAAGCATTGGATGTGCGGGAGAGAACTTAGTTAGATTTGCTAATGTACTAAGTGATTGTAAACATGCTGCTGGACGACTGGGAATGGGAGCAGTTATGGGCTCCAAAAATCTGAAAGCTATCGCAGTGAGAGGGCATAGTAAGATAAAAATGAAGGATGAGGAAACAGTAAGAAAGTGGTCCAGATGGTTTAACAAGAACTTTATGGACAATCCTGTTAACTCAAGTCTACATAATTTGGGAACAGGGGAAATCCTGTTGAATATGAACGCGGATGGCCAGCTGCCTACCAGAAACTTTCAAACTGGTTTTTTTGAGGGAGCAGAGGGCATCTCTGCCGAAGTAATGCATAAGGAAATATTTCAAAAAGCTGAAGGCTGCTATGCTTGTCCTGTTAAATGTAAGAAAGTGGTAGAAGCAAAAGAGCCTTATAGTGTAGATGCCACTTACGGAGGGCCTGAATATGAGACTATTGCTGCCCTGGATTCAAATTGTGGCATAGATGACATAGTAGCTATAGCTAAGGCCAATGAACTCTGTAATAAGTACAGCCTGGACACCATTTCTACCGGAGCAGTTATTGCCTTTGCTATGGAATGCTATGAGAAAGGGATTATTAGTAAGGATGATACTGGGGGCATGGACCTAAAGTTTGGTAATAGCGAGGCAATGATAAATCTAATAGAGATGATTGCAAAAAGAGAGGGGATAGGAGACATCTTAGCGGAAGGATCAAAAAGGGCGGCTAAAAAATTTGGTAAAGGAGCAGAGAAATTTGCTGTACAGGTGAAAGGGGAAGAACTAGCCATGCATGATGGTAGAGTTAAGGGAATGGTTGGGTTTGCCTATGCTGTCTCTCCTATCGGGGCTGATCATGTAGTGGTAGAGCATAATACTGATTTTGATTTTAATGCCCCTGATATATTTATTGAGCAAATGAAAAGCTTAGGCTTATTACAAAGATGTAAGACCAGTGGAATGGATCACCAAAAGATGAGAATGTTTTGTTATCTTCAAAATCACTTTAGCTTTATAGATTCTCTTTGTTTATGTGTTTTTGCTTTTGCTCCTGTGCGTACCTTTAAGATGAGCCATCTTGTAGAAATAGCCTCTGCAGTGACCGGCTGGGAGCTTAGTTTATG
>JAUVYX010000032.1 GCA_030602865.1 Dehalococcoidia bacterium
GTTGATAGCAATTGGTATTGCGCTGTGTGTGGCTTTCCCTCAAATTGTCCTCTGGCTACCACAGGCCATGATCAAATAAAGTTGTGAAAGTCGAATAACTTGGAATAGAGTAAGTATTACAATGAATGGAGGCCTTATATATGGGTAGGCACTATGTCAAAGTACCACAAATGCCCTGGTATGGTGATACAGAACTTGAAATAGACTTCCCTGAATCGTGGAATGTTGAGGTAGCTTATATGCATGGCCATAATGCCCCACCTTTAAGTGATAATGGTATAAGGAAGGCTTTTGGTAATCCTATAGGCAGCAGAACCATAAGAGAGTTGGCTAAAGGTAAAAAAGAGGTAGTAATAGTCTTTGATGATATGACGCGCCCGACACCTTCTGCTGTGGTGATCCCCTATGTATTGGAGGAGCTTGCCGCTGCAGGAATACCTGATGCTAACATCCGATTCATCTCAGCCCCTGGAACTCATGGTAAGATGAATGGAATAGAACTAAGGAAGAAGCTGGGAGAAGAGGTTATGGGCAGGTTCATGGTCTATAATCACAATCCTTACGAAAATTGCACCCCTGTGGGATTTACCAGCAGAGGCACACCAGTACAGATTAATAGTGAATTTATGGCCTGTGACCTGAAAATCGCTATTGGTGCCATTGTTCCACATCCACTTGTTGGATTTGGCGGTGGCGCAAAGATTATCATCCCTGGTGTTACGTCCATGGAGACCATACTTGCAAATCATGTAAGGAATGGACTTTTTTCGCCATCAACTCCCATAGGCATAATTGAAGGAAATGCAATGACGCAGGATAATAATGAAGCAGCCAGGATGGTTGGGCTTGACGTGAAAATAGACGCTATTATAAATCTGAAGAGAGAGATAACTGCTCTATTTGTTGGCGATGTTGTCGCAGAGTACGAAGAGGGAGTGAAGTTAGCCAAGGAGCATTATGCTACAGACATGATTGAGAATTGCGATATCTGTGTTGCCAATTGCTGGGCTAAGGGGAATGAGATGGGTTTGGCTCTTCGGAGAGCTGATCCTCTTCTGGCCTCTGGGAAAGCAGGCGAAATGATATTGCTGGTGACCACTCCAGAGGGACAAATAAATCATTATCTATGCAAGCGTTTTGGCAAGAAGCTTGGTGGTAGAGCATGGATCCCCAGGACTACATTACCGCCCAACACTAAAAGGCTTACTATTATGCAATCATATGGTGATAGAGCTGGTATTGATTGGATAGCACCGCTTGATTCTGTTGAAGTGATGAAGACATGGGGTGAAGTAATTCAAGCTCTGGAGAGCAGATATCCCTCTAAAGTGAAAGTAGCAGTTATCCCGGATGGTACGATACAATATTTTCCTGCTGCTTCAGCATCAGGTCAGTCACTTAGAAGTGAGGACCGTAGTGCGGACCTAACAACAGTGAAATAATGGATTTTGACTTGGTTTTATGCCTCTTAAGGCTCATGGGAAAAGCGGGGGTGCATGTAGTTGTATATTGAAAACATCATCGCCCCCGCTTTTTAAAAGGATTACAAGTCAAATATCTAACTACTGGTACTTAATTAATAAGAGAAATATTAGGCTAAAGGAGGTTTATCTTTATGGCTGGAGAAAACTATCTGGCAATACTGAAGCAAGGTGTTATCAACCTTGACTTCGATGCCGTCAAGAAGGCTGCCCAGGATGCGATGGATGCTGGAATAGACCCCAGTACAGCAATAACCGAAGGCATGGTTCCTGGCATGGCAATCGTGGGGGAAAAATTTGAGACCGGAGAGTATTTCCTTTCCGAGCTAGTTGTAGCAGGGGAAGTCATGAAGGAAGGCGTGGAGGTTATCAATCCTTACATAAAAGCAGATGATTCCGGTAAATCGCAAAAAATAAAAGCAGTGCTGGCTTCGGT
The DNA here is from genome assembly GCA_030602865.1 of Dehalococcoidia bacterium. The sequence goes on from JAUVYX010000032.1 coordinate 1,918, forward strand.
AGAAGGGGACAACCACGATCTTGGCAAGAACATAGTGCGTACTTTGCTGGGAGTACAGGGATTCGAGGTCATTGACCTGGGAATGGATGTCACCGCTGACGTCATCGTTGACGCAGTCAGGGAACACAAACCCGCTGTACTGGGATTGTCAGCGCTGCTCACGATGACTATGCCCAAGATGGGAGAGGTGATAGAGGCACTGAAATCTGCTGGTATTAGAGATAAAGTTAAGGTAATCGTCGGTGGTACGCCCGTGACAGATGAATTCGCCACCAGCATCGGCGCAGACCATCATGCAGCCAATGCACTGGAGGGGGTACAAAAATGCACAGAATGGGTAAAAGCAGAGGGGAGGAGATAAAGAATATGACTGAGATGACACGATACGAAAGGATAATGACGGCAAGCCGAAAGAAGCGTGCGGATAGGTTGCCCTTCTTTCATTTCTGGAGACATAGCCAGATAGGCTGGGCAGAGCGGGAGTGTCGAAACAGGGGTATGGGCATGTGCTGGGTAAGGCCTCCCTTTATCCAGAAAATGCATGGTGTAGAAATGACCGAAAAACAGGTGGTCTCATCCGGAACAAATGTTCTCCGCCGTACTTATACTACACCAGTAGGCAGTATCTGGCTCGATGAGAAGAGGGGACGTGGTACCGAGCAATGGCATGCATTGCGAAGCTGGGATGATATTTCACCATGGCAAACTCAACGCCTCATAAAGTCGCCAGAGGATTACAAGGTGCTCAAGTACATGGTGGAAAATACCGAGTACATTGCCGATTACTATCCGATTGAACAGGCGATGGATTGGCTGGGTAACGATGGCGTTGTCATTGATGCCTTACCACACTCACCAATGCAGATGTTGATGATTGACTGGATAGGCAGCGAGGGAGGACGTTTTTTCATTCATCACGCTAAATATCCCGACCTGGTTGAAGAGCTATACGAGGCTACCTCTAAAAGCAGAGAGGCCATGTATGAGATTGCAGCTAAATCGCCAGCTCCCGTTAGCATGTGCGGGGACAACATCGATGGTGTGCTGGTCAATCCAAGACTTTTTGAGAAATATTTCATGCCTGAATATGAAAAAGAGGCAAAGGCTCTCCATGAACATGGAAAGTTAATGTTTGTTCACATGGATGGCAGGATAGGCAATATCAAGCACCTGATAGCAAAGACTCCAATAGATATAATCGAGGCATTCCACGCACCACCCATGGGCGATCTGCCACTAGGTGAGGCGCTTTCCCTCTGGAAGGACAAGGTTATCTGGACCGGCTATCCCGGCTCCGTTTACACCCTTGGCCCTGAAGCCGTGAAGAAGCATGCGCTTAGCCTGCTGAGAGACGTTATCCCTGGTGACAGACTGGTTTTCGAAGTTTCTACGGAAAATATAGTGTCCAACGAGAATATGCGAATGCTGACCTCAGTCCTGGAGAACGCGGAACTCCCTCTGACCATGGAGAAGATCGACAAAATCGAACGATCGCTGGGCTAATAATTAATTACAATTAACGTCTAAGGGGAGGTGCTTTTAGCACCTCCCCTTAGACACATTCATAAAACCTGCATTGTAAACAACCTAGACATCAAACAGGTATTACTTTATCATGGCATTAGGTAACCACAAGACTATATTCGGGACCAGTATCAGGATAACTATACCCACTGCCACTAGGGACACGATAGGAATAACCCCACGAATTATTGTCGCTGTGGTTATACCCGAATCGGGAGGGACAACCCCTCGCAGGAAGAATATGGCTGGTGCCATTGGCGGAGTCATGTAAGCCATCTGCAGGTTTACCATGACCATCAGGGCAAACCAGACAGGATCAAAACCAAGTGCAGCGCCAATGGGTGTTATCACTGGTACCATGATGAGCAAAATGCCCATCCAGCCAAGGAACATCCCCAGCATGAACAGAATTAAGTGAATAACGGCAAAGGCCCCCCACTTACCACCAGGTGCCGCAAGAATAAGGTCCGCCACTACATTACCACATCCCTGGCTAAGAAAGACACCGGTAAAGATTGAGGCACCCGTCACTACAACAATGATAAAGGCGCTGGTCTTCAATGTGGCATAACAGGTCTCCTTTAGCACACGTAGATTGAACTTCTTATAGCCGGCGGCAATAAGCATCGAAACGAAGGCTCCAGCTCCAGCCGCCTCTGTTGGAGCAGCTATACCAAAGAAGATGCTCCCCAGTACACCCAGGATAAGGAATCCCGGTGGCACAAGCGAGGTGAATAATACACGAATCTTGTAACCCCATGTCGCAGCTCTTTCCTCGGGTGGCAAAGATGGTGCAATGCTGGGTTGAAAAAGAGATCTCAGTATAATATAACTACAATAAAGGCCCGATAGTAAAAATCCAGGGCCAAATGCCCCCATAAATAGCTTACCCACAGACATTCCTGCCATTGGGCCGTAAAGCACTATCATGATGCTGGGGGGTATCAGTATACCCAGGCAACCACCGGCGATGATAGATCCACAGGCAAGCTCACGGCCATACCCTCGCTTCAACATTGCAGGAAGAGCTATAAGTCCCAGCATCACAATGGAAGCAGAGAAGACACCCACACATGCCGCCAGGACAGTTCCGGTTAGCACCGTGGCTATAGCCAGGCTGCCACGCAGGCGGCCTATCCACAGATTCAGCGCATCGAACAGTGCTTCCGCCACCCCCGAGCGCTGAATCATTAACCCCATGAAGAGGAATAGCGGTACTGCCAGAAGTGTATAGTTATTTATAGCGCCCAGGGCACGTATATACATGAGCTTTAAGGATACAGGACCACTTATCAGCAGCCCCATGAACATGCCCACACCACCTATGCAGAACGCCAGTGGGTAGCCGGTCAGTACCAATAGCAACATACCCGCGAACATCACGATAGTAATGGTCTCTGGACTCAAATTCATAGCTCTTCCGCCTTTCCCACAAGCTCTTCGCCGGTCTTGAGAGAGATTATATTTTTAATAAGGTAGGACACCGCAGCCACCAGAAACAGCACAAAGGCGATAGCTACTGCCACCCTCCACGGCCAAAGGATAGGCATCCAGATTCCGTAGTCCGATCGCGTCCCCTGTATAAACACCCGTAAGGCTTCCTTCCAAGCATCCTGCATTATAATGATGATCATTGGCAAAGCGAGAACGACAGTCCCGATTATATCTACAATGTGACGATATTTATTAGAGGCACGTTCATATATAACGTCAATCCTCACGTGTACGTTATGCAACAATGAATACCCAGCCCCAAGCATCATCATAGTACCACCAACCATATAGCTCAGGTCAAAAGCCCAGACGGTTGGCGCATTGAACAGATACCTCGCCAGGACCTCATAGACCATCATAGCGATCAACACCAGTATCAGGAAGCTGACGCATTTACCGAGATTATCGGTAAATGCGTCAGCCGCTCGATATATTCGTCTCAGAATATTCATAGCGGTCTCATTTCAGCAGTCACACTACGAAATTCCGTGTTCCTTACCGTAGTCTCGTATGGCTTTGATGTTGGGCAGCATTTCAGATGCCAAACCACGATACACTTCCAAGAAGGCATACTGGTTATCGTAGACTTCCTTGTACCATGCATCCTCTTTCCCAAACTGCTCCCACATTTCATCAGCCCTGGCGACGATCCACGCCTGGACATCCATTGGCAGTGGTTCTACAATGCAGCCATAGTCCTTGACAGCCTGTCGGGCCTTAGCATCCTCAATAGCCAGCATGTTACCGATATCGAATGTCTTGGCAATACATGCTCTTTTCACTGCGAACTTGATGTCGTCGGGGAGTTCATTCCATGAGTTCTTATTAACCATTAGATAATGCACATTGCCTGGGGAATGTACGCCAGGGGAATACCAGTAATCGGCGATTTCATTAAAGCCCAGGGCATAGTTTCCAGCAGGAGTGCCCAGTTCACAGGCATCTATCACACCTCGCTCCAGCGCAGGGTAAACCTCGGCACCTGGCAGGGTAACTATGGCAGCTCCAGATTGCTCCAGGATCTTGCCCCAGTATCCAAATGTCCGTATCTTCAGGCCCTTGTAGTCCTCCTTCCTGGTGATGGGTACCGTTGACATGAGCTCATCCTCAGCCCCCTGCATATCAACCTGTTCTGCCACCAATACATTGGTGAAACCTGCCTTTTGAAGTGCCTCATTTTGCAGAGCCATGCCATCACCCATATGGGTCCATGCCGACATCTCAGGGGATGTAGGGCCACAGGCAAACTGATTGAAGAGGTCAGCCACATAGCCAAACTTGCCTCTCTCATCCGCTAGGGTTATATGTGCTCCATCCAGGATGCCATCCTGGATGCCTTCCAACCCCTCGTAAGCCGGCGTTATCGCCCCCGGCCCATGAAAGGTAATCTTCAGGCGCCCACCGGTCAGTGCGAGGATGTCTTTTTCCAACAGCTCTGCAACCGCCAGGCTGGTTGGTGTGCCTAAGGAATAGGTACTCTGTACATTCCAGGTAAAAATCTCCGCCTCAGGCGCTGGTGCTGGCACTTCACCTGGACCTGCCTTTGGAGCGCACCCCACCACTACCAGGGCAAAAATAGTCATTGCTGACACCAGCAGTACTACTAACTTAGATTTCATTTTTTTACCTCCAAATACTATTTGCCACCAGCATTAGACTAAACACATTCCTTACATCTTCCCACCTCCTTCTTCCGTAATGAAGGCAAGTAAATATAGACAATCTATGTAGTAATAGTATATGCAGCAATTATATACGCAGATAAATAATTGTCAATCATTTTCGTTGTTTTTTATGAGATATTGACAAGTTCACCAGATTCCCCTCCGATAACTGACTTGGAACAGGCATAATAATATTGACTTCTCTTCAGAGATAAATTGGTATAAAATTACTGCCATGGATTTAACTTCTCAACAAAACCACGGGAAAAATGTTCTGGTTACCGGTGGTGCTGGGTTTACAGGTTCTCATTTAACACATGAATTACTGCATCGTGGTTATCAGGTAACCGTGCTTGACAACCTTTCTACTGGAAAAATGGAAAACATAGCCGGCCTGCTTGGTAATGAGGCTTCGGACAGTAAAAGTGCATGTGAAATAAACTTTATTCAGGAATAGATTCTAAATAGCAAATAGCTTGAAGTTAGATGCGGAATAAATTTAGAATGTAATACGCAAATGAGCAAGACATATATCCAGAGTAAGCTCGAAACAATACCTGAAAGTATCGATAGCTTGGAGTTCCTGCAGGAAAGGAAATTCCAGGAAGTATACTTCGATTTTCATAATATCGAGTCTACTCTTTACAAATTACAGACTGCAATTCTATCACTCATCGATATTGGAAGATATATCATTGCCACATTAGGCCTAAATAAACCGAGTTTCAATGCAGACATCATCAAAATACTGGTAGAAGCTGGATTCATTAATGCTCAAGAGCAGGAGCGTTACACTAATACGTTGCAACTTAAAAATCAACCAGATCATTTAAATAAAACCTTTGGTATGGATATATTTTACGATATGATTCAAGAAGAGATTCATGATATTCGAATGCTTTATCAGACATTTTACGATATTATCGAAACACATATTGATAGTGATGTGACCGTTAATACCCACCGTAGTTTGTAAATATTCAATTATCTCTTCTACTTTTCCCGCTGTTCTCTAACTGAGGTGGACCCCATTTTCTTTATGTTTACTAACTAACTTCTCCATGCGAAGTTTTATCCCGAATACTCTACTCAAGATTATCCAGCTTGAATACGAATACAGATATAAGCGATAATATGCGATATGGTTGATATAGCAAAAAATGTAGTCATACTGGGTTCAACCGGCTCTATAGGGCGACAGACTTTAGAAGTTATTCGCGCACTGAGCCCTGCATTTAGGGTAACAGGCCTTGCCGCCGGCAAAAATATCAAGCTTCTGAAAGAACAGATTGAAGAGTTTAAACCTGAGATGGTTTATTCCCAGGCAAAGCTCGACACGGAATGCAGCAGCAAGTTCGTTTCTATTGAGCAAATGGCAAGTGACAACGAAGCAGATATAGTTGTCGTGGCAACTTCAGGGA
>JAUVYX010000015.1 GCA_030602865.1 Dehalococcoidia bacterium
ATTATTTTGTCGACTCTTCTTTTGCAGAAGCAGTCGCCTCCGTTGAAATACTCTCCTGTTGATCTTCTTTACGCAGGCGTGCTACGGCAATTTTCACTACTACCTGCTCTGGTTGGTTGAGGATTGAGACCCCCTCTCCAGGGTCGATATCCTTTACCCTTATTGCCTGTCCTCCATGTGTGAGAGAGCTGACATCGATTTCTATACTGGCAGGAAGCTTGGAGGGAAGGCTCTCGATACTTATCGTATGGAGTTCGTGTTCCAGCATATTACCTGATATTTCCGCCCCTGGGGCTTTTCCTACCAACACCACAGGCACCTCTATCTTCACCTTCTCCGTCATCTTTACCTGATAAAAATCTATATGTAGCAACTTTCTATTCAATGGATTGCGTTGAATCTCGCGAACTAGAACGTGCTTTGCCCTTTTTTCCTTGTCAACCTTAAGGCTGATAAGAGCCACCTTGGCCTCATCTTTAAGCACTTTCTCGAGGATTTCGGTATCGCCCTGCAGGGCAAGCGATTTAGTGGTAGGCCCAAAGAGATGTACCGGAGTTACTCCCTGGCGGCGCAGGTATTTAACTTTCTTGCCCAGAATTTCACGCTTATTAAGTACTAGTTCAATTTCCTTCATTTAATCTCTCCTTTTATATTGAGGATATAGTCTGCTGAAATATTTCTAGCCAGAAAGCTTGCAATGTTCTTGTATCTTCTGGCTCCAATATCACTATGTTGTTTTTTTATTTTTCTTTTATATAAGGCCTATATTTATTAGCTCATTATAGCATGTTGTGGCTGCAGTTAGTTTTCCCCTTTGAAGAGGGTTTTTATGAAGCAACATAAAATTGCTACAACTTTTCCATAATTTCTACATATTTCAGGTCTATTATGTAGGGCAGAGGTCAAGAGACTTGAATATTGAAGACTAGAAAGGAGAGAAAGATGAATAAAAAAGTGAAACTTTTGTTAGTAAGCCTGGTAATAGTTGTGATAGGGATCGGCATTGCCGCTGTTCCATTCCAGGAAAACATTATGGCTGCGGATCCCCTTAATATCGAGGTTCCCCCAAGGTATCGCCACTCTGAAGATGGAGAGGGGGTTGGCTATCATGGGATAGGCTATGTATACCACGAATCGATTGATGCCGTGAGCGAACTGTTAGGGCTCAGTCCTGAGGAGATCAGGGAAGAACGTAAGTTGGGCAAGAGTTTAGTGGAGATTGCGGAGGAGCAGGGAGTAAGTGAGGATGCTCTGATAGAGGCTATCATGGCTGCTCCGAAGGAAGCGATTGAGCAGAAGGTCGAGGATGGTATATTGACCCAGGAGCAGGCGGATCAGATGATTGAACGCCTGGAGCAGAGAGTGATTTGGAGAATCAATAGAACTGATATAGTGCCCATAGGGTATCGCGAATACAATGGCGGCGGACAATATGCTGAAGGTGCGGCTTTCGGCATGGTAGGCCAGCGGTCTATGACTAATGATTGTGAGAGAGACTGTGATGGAGATGAAGAGCGGTGTTTTGGCAAGGGAAATAGTATTTATGGAACAAGTGCAGAGAATCGATATGCCGGGCAATGGGCATGAGATGATTCACTAACTACCTAATCTCTGGGGAGGCAGGCATAAGTTCTGCCTCCCTTTATTCAATTTAATGGTCGAGATTGACATATAACACGTGTAGCACACATAATGGCCAGGGGTATTATGAAAAGAAAGATATTGGTAGTCGACGATGAGAAGAAAATCGTCGATATAGTAAAGGCCTATCTGGAAAGAGAGAGATATCAGGTCACCGTTGCCTATGACGGCGAGGAAGCTCTGGATATGGCCAGGGAGCAACTGCCAGATCTGCTGGTTCTGGATCTGATGCTTCCTGGGATTTCCGGGTGGGATGTATGCCGCATCCTTCGAAAAGAATCGGATATCCCTATCATTATGTTGACGGCACGTGACGAGGTCACAGACAAAATTGTTGGATTGGAACTGGGTGCGGACGATTATGTTACCAAGCCATTCGACCCCAAGGAACTTGTTTCGCGAGTGAAGTCCGTACTCAGGCGATCTCAAGGCAGCGCTACCTACAGCACCTTATTGAAAGTCGGTGAATTGAGCATAGATGTAGAGAAACGCCTGGCTCGTGTTGCTGGCGAGTCTATTGAATTGACTTCTACCGAGTTCGATTTGTTAAAGATAATGGCTCAGCACCCAGGCCGTGTTTACAACCGTATGAAATTGCTGGATGAGATCCAGGGTGACTCATATGAAGGGTATGAACGTACTATTGATAGCCATATAAAGAACCTGCGCAAGAAGATCGAGCCTGATCCTAATCATCCCAGGCATATTATCACTGTTTACGGTGTTGGCTATAAACTTCAGGAGAATTCAGGTGCGTAGTCTGAACTGGAAACTCGGCGGCGCCCTTCTGCTGATGGTAGTAGTTTCTATTGGGCTGATGGCGTATCTGACCAACCTGAATACTGCCAGGGAGTTCCGTCAGTATATCTCTTGTATCAATGTCGTGTATGCCGAAAGGGTTGAGCAAAGCCTGACATTATTCTATAGCAAAGAATATAGCTGGATTGGCATACAGAGTGCCCTGGAAGCTTCGCTGGAAGCAGAGGACGGCAGATTGGTTGTGGCGGATAGTGCTGGAGTTGTAGTTGGTGATAGCTATGGAGATTGGCAAGGGAGGGATGCGGAGGATCTTGGACTGAAGGGAGGTATCCTCATTGATGTTTTGGGTAAGGAGGTGGGGGAATTCTATTTGATAGGGACACCTGTTGCATGGATTAGCAGAGGACATATGGGGCAGTGGGACAAATTCATCCCTCCTGTCCTGAATATGGCTGAGCAGGATTTTCTTAAACGCGTACGAGTTTCTCTTTTACTGGCGGGGCTCCTTGCAGCCGGTGTGGCTATTCTACTGGGCTTGATAATCACCCGACAAATCACCAGGCCCATCCATGCTCTCACTGCAGGGGCGCGTCGCATAGCCAGAGGGCAGCTTAATTATCGGGTAGAGGTTCACTCCAAAGACGAAATCGGCGATCTGGCGACATCCTTCAACGAAATGGGTTCTGTCTTGAGCAAGAACGAGGAGACTCGCCGTCGATTGTTGGCTGACATAACCCATGAATTGCGCACGCCACTCACTGTAATTGAAGGAACTGTAAATGGGATACTGGATGGAGTTTTTGAGCCAGACAAGGAACGATTGAACTCGATAAAGGATGAGACTTTCCTGTTAACTCGTTTGATTAATGACTTGAGGGATATTTCCCTGGCTGAATCAGGACAACTCAAGTTGGAGATTGCGCCCACAGATATGGCAAAACTGGTGAATCGAAAGCTGTCGCAGGCTGAGCGGACAGCTCATGCAAAGGGAGTGCAGCTCGAATTACAAGCGGCGCAGGATATGCCTGAGCTTAGAGTTGATTTGCTCCGGATGGAACAGGTTATTGCCAATCTGATTACCAATGCAGTGCGACATACTTTTGCTGGAGGGAAAGTTACCGTTTTCTTGCAAGAGGGGACTGTAGATGATGGAAGCGGACTTGATTGTCCTCATATGCTAATTTCTGTTGCTGATACGGGGGAGGGAATTGGAGCAGAGCATCTGGCAAAGGTCTTCGAACGGTTCTACAGGGCGGATAGCTCTCGTGCCAGAAGCAGGGGTGAAACGGGATTGGGACTGGCCATAGTCAAGCAGATGGTTGAAGCTCATAGTGGCAGGGTCTGGGTATTGAGTGAACCGGACAAGGGCAGCACCTTCTTCGTTGCGCTTCCCTTTGATAGTTCTTTGTGATGGTGGAAGAGAGGTGTGCTAGTGCAGGGGTTCATAGCTATGGATGTCCAACCGCTGGTACTTTGTAATATCAGCTTAAATCGTCTGCAGACTTAACTATAATAGAGAGCACGAGCAGCACTATTCCGATAGCCAGAATGACTATGCTGTATATTCGCAGAGGGCTGATAAGGTCACCGACCAGGACTGGCAAGAATGAGGTAATTTCATGTGGCAATTTAGCAGGTATCATACCAGAGATAAGGCTTCTGGCGAGCAAAGTAGCTATCAGGGTAGAGGCTCCTGCCACAACGAAAGGCACTCCGCTGTAACGGGCAATGGCTTTTAGCCGCCACCACTGCAGCAGGGCGATAAGCAATATCAGTAAGGCTATTAAGCTTATCAATATTATATCGCCGATCTCTATATAGCCGACGATTTGTCGAGCCTGGTGAAGTCGTGCTGTTAGTTCTGATCCCAGGAATGTCTCGTTGATTTCAAGTTGCTCGGGTATTTGATTATCTATCTCTAGGTATATCTGTGATAGGAAGACCTGTATCATTTCCTGGGGAATCCCTTCCAGTTCAGGGGGGAGGGATTCAAGGACAACATCCTTCACATTTTCCTTTATACCGTCCCTGACCTCTTTTAGCGGAATGACGATATGAAGGTCCTGTCCTCCCTTAAGATAGGCAAAACCATCGTAGATAACGAGGTTGACCTGCTCTTTCAGCCAGGGCTCAAGCTCGGTGATGGTCTCATCTATTATTTCTTCTACATAAGGGACTTCGGCGGGAACTTGGTCATTTAATTGAAGGCTAACCTGGTCGATGATGATTGAGTAGGCATCCAACTTCTCCATCTCAGAGATAATGAAGGCAGGGTTAAGTATGGTATTCTCCAGGGTGATTATGCCTCCCAGTATAATCAGGGTAACAGTTAACAGGAAACCAATTATTCCGGAGAGTATCCCTTTAACAATCTTCATACGCTTTTCTCATTCTATTATTCCATTAAGGTCTGGCTATTTCAAGTTAGCGTCATGAGGGTTCCGACAGGATAGCTGCAGGGGCTCAGAAACCCTTCCACATTGATGAAATATGTCTTAACAATATAACCTCATAGTCTCTATTTCCTTACTATACTGTATTGACTAGTTCAAGTATGGTAAGAATGGCATCCTCCTTGTTGTTTCCGGTTGGCTATCTGCTGTTTGCTTTTATTAAGCTTGACTCATCATTTTGACAGAGGAAACAAATAAGCTATAATATATGCATCAATGTGCATATACAAATACAGATAGGCAACTAACGTATAGGTGAATTACTGAACTTGGTTAATAGTATAGGCAGATTTAGCTTGAGGAAGAAATAACTATAAAGGAGCTAAGGTAAATGAAGATCAGCATAAAGGTTTTTCATCCAAGCCCACCATGTGCAAAATGCAAACAGGTGGAGAAAGTGGCTAAAAAGGTAGCTGAAAAGTATCCCGAGGAGGTAGAAATGGTCGCCTTTCCGGTGATATCTGATGAAGCCCGAAGCTATGGAATCATGCTCACGCCTGGCGTGGTGATAAATGACAGAGTTTTTTCTTCAGGGAAGGTGATTTCAGAGCTTGAATTGGAGAACGCAGTAAAAAAAGAGTTGGAAGCAGGATGATGAAGGTAAAAATGGAAGTGCTCAGTGGAGACCCTCCCTGCCCGGGATGCCTCGCAATCCTGGAGTTGGCTGATGAGGTTGCCCTGAAATATAAAGAGAAACTGGATGTAACCAAACTGATTGGAGAGGAAGCAATAGCCAAATTCGAAGAGTACAAAATCGGCTGTGTGCCGGCAATTGTTATTAATGGGAAGATAAGAATTGAAGGCATATGTCCCAGTCGAACTACTTTGGCCAATGCACTAAGGGAAGGTGGCCTATGAATAAGATAAAAGTCGAGGCATTTTTATCAGTCCCAACCTGCTCCGGTGGTGTTGCCCTCTCCAAATTGCTCAGTGAAATCGAAGAGGAATATGGTGATAAGGTGGAGCTTATCACTTACAGAGGGCGAAATGAACTATTTGAGAAATATGGCCTGTCTGCTGCGCCAGCAGTAGTGATTGGAGAATTGATCAAGATAATGGGACTCTGCCCAAGCAAAGAGTCCCTGCTTGCTGCCCTACTGGAAGTGGGACTAGAACAATAACAGGAAAAATTACTATGAATAGAGCAATGGTGATTGCATGCCTTGTCAGTTTGTTATGCCTGGCAACTGGCTTTATGGGTGGTTGTGAAAAAGCTACTGCCGAGAATTCTGAAATCAATGGTGAAGCGCAAGAAACCTCCCGATTGGAAATCGATTTACTTGGCGTGAAGAGCAGCTTTCCAGTTGATAGCCAGGGAAAGCTTGAGGCAGATGTAAAACTGTCATCTCTCGATGGGGAGATAACACTCTCGATAGGCAAAGATACGGTTATCATGGACGAGGGTGGAAAGATTATTCAGAATGTCGATGTTGCTATTGCTACTGCCTATAGTCACCCATCGCTACCGGGCGATACCTGTTTCGTCGGGCCTGTCTATACTTTAATGCCGGAAGGGGCCAATTTTTCTACGCCTGCTTACATCACCCTAAGGTATGACCTGGAGGAGTTGCCGGAGGGAGTAAATGAGGAAAATTTATTTATCGCCAGCTATCCTTATATTGGCTGCTGTATGGTATATTATGAATGGAATGTATCATTACATCAGTCTGTAGATATCGAAAACCACATGGTAACTACTCAGCTGTCCCATCTAACACACTTTGTGGTTATGGCACCGGTGGAAGCGGGCTCCCCTGTCTCCCCCGCGACTCCAGTAGTGCCTGATCCCCCTCCAATACCAGAACCTGAACCTCCTGCGATTCAAGCTGACAGGGTGGAACTGGTTTATTTCCACCGTACTCAGAGATGTGCACCTTGTATCTATGCGGAAGACGGGGTGCGCTATACACTGCAGAAGTACTTCGCGGAAGAACTGGCTAACAGCATAGTCTCCTTCGAAGTTTATGACTTGGGGAAGGAGAAAAATGCTGCTGTCATTGAGCAATATGGTGCTTATACATCATCACTGTTTATCAACGTGATAAGAGATGGCATGGATAATATTGAAGAAGTGAACGAAATTTGGCTTGTCGTGGGTGATAATGATGCATTTATTGAAACAGTAAAGAGCAGGATCAAGGAAACTCTCATGGGGGTAAGCTAATGGACCCAGGCGGCATAATACAGCAGTTCATTAATAACACAAATGTTCCTGTTCTGGCAGCGTTTGGCCTTGGCTTGTTAACAGCCATTAGCCCCTGTCCTATGGCAACCAACATTGCTGCTATAGCATATGTCAGCCGTAAGGTGACAGTGCGCAGATATGCTGTGATAACGGGAGTGCTCTACACGCTGGGTCGCATGTTTTCCTACTCCGTCATTGGAATTTTGATTCTCAAGGCAGGGCTGGGAATTCCAGGTTCTGCTACTTTTCTCCAGAACTTTGGCGAGCGTATCCTGGGACCGCTTCTAATAGTTATGGGGCTGCTAATGCTGAATATAGACAGGATATCTTTTAACCCGGGAAGTGGAAAGCTGGCTGAAATTGGAAGGAAAGTTGCAGATAAAGGTAAGTTAGGGGCTTTTCTGTTAGGTGTCATTTTTGCCTTGGCCTTTTGCCCTTATAGTGCCATTATATTCTTTGGGGTGTTGCTGCCTCTGGCTTTTAAATCTGCTGGTGGGGTCATAATGCCTGCGGTGTTTGCTATTGGTACCGGGCTCCCGGTAATAATATTTGGCACGCTTATAGCGGCTGGTGTGGCCAGAATTTCTGCCTGGTTTGACGCAGTTACCCGTGCTCAGAAAATCATCCGTATAGTAGTCTCAAGCACCTTTATATTAATTGGAATATACTATGTGGTTCTCTGGATACAGGCTTGAAATGGAAGTTCATCTTGTGGTCGGATAATTAGTTACAGACAACCAACCTTGTGAATAAAGAGTACATGTGGTTGACTTTCTGTAAGAGCTTGGATAAAATAACTATATGCACATTTGTGCATATAGTTATTTTATGTTAAAGATATGCGAAAGTTAGTTAAAGTTTTCAGGGCTTTGTCAGATGAGACCAGAATCAGAATTCTGAAGATTCTGCTGGAAAGGGATTGCTGTGTGTGTGAGGTAATGCAGGCACTGGATATCTCACAATCGCGTGCCTCGCGTAACTTAAGTATATTGGAGAATGCTGGCTTTGTTAACTCCAGGCGGGAGGGATTGTGGATAGTCTATTTCATTGATAACGAAAGTAATGGTTCTGTTACCTCTCTACTACAGATGCTGAGCACCTGCATGGAGGGAGAGGAGATTATCAAGCTGGATAAAGAGAGATTAGGACGAGCCGCTAGGATAGGCTGTAGAACTCTGAAGAAATAAAGGCTTCGAGAGGGGTAATCTGCGCCAATTGCCGGATTTATATTGGAGGAAGTAAATGTTTGAATTAATTATGCAGTCAGGACTGGACGCCATGAAGGAATATGTGGCACTGCATGTGCTTACCTGCCTCGTCCCAGCCTTTCTTCTTGCCGGGGCGATAGTATCCTTCGTGTCCAGGGAGGCGATCATAGGGCATCTGGGCAGTGCCGTGAACAAGCTCAAATCCTTCCCAATTGCAGCTGGAGGAAGTTTCTTCATCGCGGTTTGCTCATGTACAGTCATTCCTGTTGCCAGTGGTCTCTATTATGGAGGCGCAGGGATTGGCCCCGCCTTCATTCTGCTCTGGGTGGCACCGGCTGCGAATGTTCTGGCACTGGTTTATACCGGCTCGATCCTGGGCTCTCAACTGGTTATTGCTCGATTGATAGGAGCCCTTGCCGTCTCTTTTATAATTGGGATGATTATGTTCCTTTCTTTCAGGAAAGAAGAAAAACAGAGAGTACAGACCATTCAGGCTTCAACAGGGAAGGTTATGACCAGACAGAATGGCATACTGCTTCTACTGCTGGTGGCGAGTCTTCTAGCTCCCAATTATGCAGTACAAGGAGGGAGCTATTATGCAAAGATTGGGGTATGGATGGCGGCTACGGCGGTAACAGCGATTTATGTCTGGAGGGTTAAGAGTTGGAATGAAATTAAAGGCTGGATGAGGGAGACCTGGTGGTTTGTGCGCATGATATTTCCTTTGCTCCTGGGAGGAGTATTTATAGTAGGTGTCATCGGAGCTGTACTGCCTGAGGCTTGGATAGAGAGGTTTTTAGGCGGAGAAGGATTGAGACAATCTTTTCTTGCTACGATGATTGGCGCGACGACTTATTTTGCTACCATGACCGAAGCTCCTTTTGTAGACACTTTGATGGGATTGGGGATGGGCAAGGGGCCTGCGCTGGCTTTATTGCTTACAGGTCCAGGACTCAGTTTGCCCAGTTGGCTGGCTATAGGGAGAGTATTTGGTTTTAAGAAAGCCCTGGTATATATTCCCAGCATAATTGTTCTGGGGACCTTGCTGGGTTGGTTGGCTGGCTATATTTTGTAAAAATAATTCAAGAGTTGTTAATATAAATAACTCTGCCTGGAGAAATTCCTGATAAGGAGACGGCTTTATTAAGATCGAGGTTTGTGGACAGGGTTGTTCCAGGTGTCACCCCCTACTTAGGAGTGTAAGGAAAGGGCTAAAGGGTCTGGGACGGGAAAATGGAGTAGAGGTGATTCCCTGTGTGGATGATATAAAATAATGGATTGAAGAGCGAGGCTAAAGACTGCAAAGTCTATTTACGCAGTATAATAGGGAAAGAATAGATTGTAGAAAGGTGATATGAAAAAAGTAAGAGTTGTTATTAATAAATTGAATGTAGAAAGGGTAGCCGTCTTTGTAGTGCTGCTTATTTTTATCATTAGCATGTTTGGATGTGCTCCGAACAATAATTTACCGGAAATAATAAGTCTTGAAACTGGAGCAGAAGTGATTGGTCCTTCTGGAAGCTGCTTAATCGAGTGTCTGGCTCATGACCAGGATGGCGATATACTGACCTATAATTGGATGGCTGATGAGGGCAAGATAACCAACGTAGCCCAGAATGGAGCCAGCATTGCCTGGACTGCACCCAAGGCTGAGGGTATATA
>JAUVYX010000111.1 GCA_030602865.1 Dehalococcoidia bacterium
TACGATAAAATAGGAGCAGAGGATCCCATGACCGCCAAAGCGGTAGCGTCAGCCAAAGCATTCCAGGACCAATACAATTACTACGCTGAAAAAATGTTTCCTTATGTAATCAAGTAATTAAACTGGAGTATGTCCTATTAATTGCAGCAACCCACCAACCTCTTAAGGGTGGGGGGTTGCTGCGGAAAGAGAGGCTCATTTGAGTATCCTCAAGGGATATGTAAAATGTATTGACATATTCAACGAACGAGTTGCAAAGACATTTGCCTGGCTCACCGTTATACTGATGATTGGGATGGTTCACTCTACTATAATGAGGTACCTTTTCAACAAGCCTCCACTGTGGACCTATGATTTTGTCTATTACTGTGCAAATGTCATGTTTATGATGGGAGCTGCATATGTCTTAAGAATTAAGGGCAATGTAACCATAGACCTTTTCTTTAGTAAATTCTCCAAAAAAGGGCAGGCTATTGTTGATACAGTCCTCAGCCTGATACTATTCTTTCCTTTGTTTATCGCACTGTTCTACTTCTCCATGATTAATGTTCCATTCTCCTGGCAGTTAGGGGAAAGGGCAGTAGAGAGTGTTATCAGAGTGCCTATATATCCATTAAAAGCTGTAATACCTGTAACCTGCGTGATGCTAATGCTACAGCAGATAGCGGAACTTATTCGTAATGGATTTTTTATCGTTACGGGGAAAGAACTAATATGGAAATAGAAACAATTGCCCCAATACTGATGTTTGTTGGTGTCCTGATCGGTGGTTTCTCAGGTTATCCAATCGCCTTTGCACTGGGGAGTCTAGCACTTATATTCGGATTTATATTCGTGGGAATGGATGTCCTGCCAAGTCTTTTCTTTATTACTTTCAAGGTATTAAAAGGCTATGTATACGCTGCTGTTCCATTATTTATATTCATGGCAATAACGCTGGAACGTGCTGAACTTGCTGATAGGCTTTTCCATGTAGCACATGTGTTATTCGGTCGTATAAGAGGAGGGTTGGCTATTGGTACTATTGCTGTCTGCACAATGTTTGCTGCAACCACTGGCATAGTGGGTGCAACAGTGACAACCATGGGACTTCTTGCTCTCCCTGCAATGATCAAACGCGGTTATGACAAGGCATTAGCCACGGGGACTGTTTTAGCTGGTGGTACTTTGGGATTACTTATTCCTCCCAGCATCGCCATAGTTATTTACGGGCCAATGGCAAATATCTCGGTGGCAAAGTTATTTTTTGCAGCCTTCTTACCAGGTTTGCTACTTTCCGTACTGTACGTGCTTTACATACTCATCAGATGTTTCCTTCAGCCAAAATTAGGACCAGCGCTGCCTGCGAAGGACAGGGAATCAATCTCCTTGCGCGACAAAGTCTCTCTGACACTTACCGGGTTGGTCCCTGTTTTGTGCCTGATCTTGGCTGTCCTGGGATTGATTTTCCTGGGTGTGGCAACTCCTACCGAGGCAGCTGCAACAGGAGCCTTTGCCGCTGTGTTACTGGCTATTGCCTACCGCAAGTTCACTTTCAAAAACTTTAAATATACGACTTACCAGACACTCAAGATTACCAGTATGGTTATGCTTGTGGTAGTTGGAGCAAGCATGTTTACCTCCACATTTATGACTCTCGGTGGGGGCAAGCTGATAAGCAATATTATATTGGGACTGCCCTTTGGCAAAATTGGGACGCTCTTGGTTATGATGTTTGTTATCTTCATTCTGGGCATGTTCATTGATTATTTTGCTATCATCCTCATTATTGGTCCGCTTTTCACCCCCATAGCAGCTACACTGGGGTTTGACCTTATATGGTTCTCACTACTGGTTATCATGAATTTGCAAATGGCAAATATCACTCCACCTTTCGCCTATGCCATCTTCTACCTGAGAGGGGTTTCTCCTCCTGAGGTAAGTATTGGTGACATATATCGGGGTGTTTATCCATTTGTGGTTCTTCAATGGATTGGTCTAGTCATAGTCATTATATTTCCACAGATAGCTTTATGGCTTCCTGGTAAGATGTTCTAGTTAGCATGATGTATATAACTACTTATGGAATTAAGTATGATAATACGATAAAAATACGCGTGGAGGTTTAGTATTAAATGATTGAAAAATCTGCTTTATCTCAAGCAGTTATAGAGGGGCAATATGAAAAAACTGCGCAATTGACCACTGAAGTTTTAGGTTCAGGGACAAAGCCCAACGATATCATCTCCGAGATACTTCAACCTGCAATGGATGTAGTTGGTGAAAGGTTCTCAAGCGGAGCGTACTTCCTGCCAGACATGCTTAAAGCTGGTAGAGCGATGACTAATGCTATGGAGGTGATCAAGCCTTTGCTCTTCGATACAGGGGTTCCAATCCTTGGCAAGGTCGTACTGGGCACAGTCAAGGGAGATGTGCACGACATTGGAAAGAACATGGTAGGCATGTTCTTAAAAGGCGTAGGATTTGAAGTTTTCGACTTGGGAGTGGATGTCCCCGATGAGAAATTCGTAGAAGCAGTACGAGACATAAAACCGGATATACTTGGTATTTCTGCCTTACTTACCACTACTATGCCATCTATTGGCACTATTATAAAAGCACTGGAGGTAGCTGGTTTACGTTCTGATGTTAAAGTAGTAGTGGGAGGAGCATCAGTATCACAGGATTATGCAGATCGTAGTGGGGCTGATGCCTATGGACGTGATGCTGGTTCTAGTGCCAGGGTATGCAAAAAAATAGTAGGGAAGGAGAC
The DNA here is from genome assembly GCA_030602865.1 of Dehalococcoidia bacterium. The sequence continues at coordinate 2,753 of JAUVYX010000111.1, forward strand.
ACTATAAATGGCGTTAACGAAGAAGCAGAGCATCCTTGCTGCTGTGAGGGGAGAGCATTTAGAAAAGATTCCATTTGGAGCACGTATAGATGTCTGGTATAACTACAACTCAGCCCATGATACATTACCTGAAAAGTATAAAGGATGGAGCCAGACTGATATCCTGCGGGATCAGGGTGCCGGAGCGCAGTATCGTTTTTTATCGGTAGTTAAGGAAGAATATCGTGATATGGAGGTTATTGAAAAAGAAGAACCGCCTTATGTAAAAACAGAGTTCAGGACTCCCGTAGGTTCAATCTATAAGTCGATGTTGTTTAACCGCTCGGAAGGTCCCTGGATTGGCTATGAGTGGGAGAAGATTTTTAAAAGCGAGAAAGATTATCCCATAATAAAATATGTACTCGAGCATACTATACCAGTTGATAACTTTACAGAATTTAATAAAGTGAGAGACGAAGTTGGTGAGGATGGCATAGTGATGACAGGAGTTGGACTTTGGTCCCCAGCGCAACGCCTGATGCGCGAGATAATGGGGTATGAATTATTTTACTATGAGCTTATGGACCACCCTATTAAAGTAGAGGAATTGCTAGAGTCTTTGCAGGAGTTGCAGAGGAAGAAATACCAGATAGCGATAAGGTCGGACCTGGAGATTTTCAACATATGCGCTAATTGGAGCGATGATATCCACACACCGATGTTTAAACAATATTTTACTCCCTGGCTCAAGGAAATAACTGGTTTTCTTCATTCTCACGGAAAGCTAGCTATGGTTCACGCCGATGGAGAGAATAAAAGACTAATCCCATTCTTGCTCGACACTGACGTTGATATTTGGGAAGCATGGACTCCGAGCCCCATGACCCAGGTTAGCACTGCGGAGTTTAGAAAGGCTCTGGGTGGCAAAGCTACTATATGGGGTGGAATACCAGCAACAATGTTTGAACCCACCTGTAGTGATGAGGAGTTCGATAATATTATAATCAAGCTAATCAAGGAAGTAGCTCCTGGCTATAATTTCATTATGGGAATGGGCGATAATGTGCCATTCGATAGCGATATAGAGCGTGTAGGGCGAGTAGTGGAGTTAATAGATAAATACGGCTCACTTCCCATTAGCATTTGATCATGCTGGATTAATAAAGTCAGGAATTGTCACCTGCACCAACCGAAGAACCTATGACTGCACCAACCGAAGAGCCAATACCAGTGCCGGTTTGGGATCAGTCGGGTGCCGTTGTGCTAGCCATTTCTAATGGCTAGCATGGATATGGCTGAAGCTAAGGTTGGAATAGGCGACAAAGTTTGTTTGATGGGCAATGTGAGCTGTGCCTTCAGCCTGGTTTCTGGTACAACTGATGAAGTGAGACAAGAGACAAAGGAGGTGAGCATATTGATTAGCTTATTGGATATCGCCGAGAGGACTCAGAAGGGGCGTAAGATGCCTGAGGATGCCTGGAACATGAGTCTTTTCCGTAAAATCGGCGAACTGGTAAAGAAGTATAACATCCCCAACTACATCAAGGACACTCCGTTTCTCAATCTCGATGATGATCTGCCGGAGAGAGCTTTCCAGGCAGGGGTTGATCTCATTGCCGAACATGGGGTGTACTGCATCACCACCGGTCGCGTGGTAGAGCTCAGCAAAGAAGAAGTGCTTGAGGCTGTGAGGGAGAGTCCTAAAGAGCTTATTGTTGGCAGTGGCAAAGATGTCCGAGTTATGAAACAGCGCATGGTTGAGGG
>JAUVYX010000062.1 GCA_030602865.1 Dehalococcoidia bacterium
ATGCTCTCGAATCTTATCCTTATCCCATCCTTCGCGATCGAGAAGCCATGCATGATCTCGAGTAATGACGACAACAAGAGGGCCCGGGATAAAGGAGTTATTGCTGCCAAGGGTAGTGCAACTACCAACCAGGGTATCCAGTAAATCACCAGCCGTATGGCTCAAGAAATCGATTATGTCGTGAGGAGGCTCAGCCTTGAGTACGAATACGGTTGTCGTTTGGGAATTATAATGCTCGGCATTAATAGTAGTCCAGGGGCTCAGCTCAGGGTCTTCTGAAAAACAATAGCTTAACTCTGCTGAGGAGGAGAGACAGGCCAAGTCCGCATATCCTGGCACTGCGCGGCACACATTGATAATGGCCAGATTCACTGCCCTTCCGATGGTCATATTGGCAGTAAAACCGGGGCCAAGGCATCCCTGTCCACCATGAATGCCTAACTCCTGTGCCAGGGGGCCACTGACCAGAATCAGGTTGCCTCCCGGGTGGGAAGTAGTTACAGACTGAAGAAAGTTATACTTAGGATTGGCCATAGCTTTGAAGGCAGTTACCAGGATTGGCATATACTCTGGTTTACATCCTGCCATTACAGCCGCTATCGCCACATCTCTGATGGTTATGTCTTTTCCGGTGGGGCCTATCTCGTTGGCGAGAATCTCCTCTGGCTTATAAGGGCAGAAGGAAAGCATCCGTTCATAGCGCCGTTGTGTTGGTGGGATAATAGGTAAACCATCTCCCAGGTGGAGTGAATCGAAGAGCTCCATCACCTCCTCTATCCCTGCTGCTGGTTCAGCAATTATCCCAGAAGCAATTTTGGAATTGCCTCCTAATCTCAGGAATCCATCTCCTGCCGGGGCTTCATCATCAAGTTTAAAATCAAGGCAGGCTCTTTCCTCTATTCTCTCTGGAGGTAAAGTGAGTGCTTCCAGTATACATGACATTTGTCCGTCGATTTCTCGATGGATATCCTCAAGGGTGCTGCCCTGGTAGATATCTATAGGGCAAAGGCAAAGCTGGCCTGCTCGATAGAAGGCAACCGCCCTGGCTAAATCTGTTCCTGGAGGAGCGGTTATATACACACTCGGGACACCCATCTCTTCCAGGGCGATGGTTACTATGGTTGTTGCCGGGCTGACCCCAACATCACCCAGGGCAAGCACTGCTGCTACTGGTTTTGCCTTTGCCAGATTGGTGGCATATTCTTTCAATTCCTGGTTGGTCTTACCTCGAACCGTCTCACAGAAATCGAGGAAATTGACGATTCCTTCTTTGGCAAAGTTCTCTTTAATTCGTACAAAAATCTCACTGCAGTTGCGGAATGATAACTTGGTGTTATCATAGAAAAGGATAGGTCCCTGGCGTAAACGTTCCAGGGTTGGACGGGGGGCCAGCTTGATTTTAGGCCTTTCCTGGATTCCTCTGGGGTCTAACACTGGTTCTATCATCGTTCTTGTCTCCGTTCTAATGTTTTACATGATTTTACAGGACTATTTTGTGCACGAGAATAGTTTAGCCTTCTTTTCCTGGGAAAAACAGAGGCATTGTACAGGGAATTTCGAGGAGAATGAAAGGTGCATGTCCAATTGACAGTATTATGTCCCTGGAGTAAATTGCGTATGTACTCTATTGAGTTAGAACAAATTTGAATAATGTGTGAAAGGGGAAGCCATTGAAAATTGGCAAATTATCACCAGCATTACTAGAAAAGCTACTGGCTAAAATGGATATAAAAGATGAACGTGTTTTGCTGGGACCTCATATCGGCGAAGACGCTGCGGCGATTCGATTTGATAACAAGACACTGGTGGTGAAAACAGACCCGGTAACCTTCGCTACTGACCTGATTGGCTGGTATGTGGTAAATGTTAATGCTAATGATATAGCTACTATGGGGGCAACCCCTCGCTGGTTTCTGTCCACAATCCTCCTGCCCGAAAGCTCGAATCAACAGGAGGTCGAGGCTATTTTTAATCAGATTATTGAAGCATGTGCCTCGCTTGGCATTACCCCAGTTGGAGGGCATACGGAGATAGTTTTTGATTTGAATCGACCAATAGTTGTTGGCTGTATGTTGGGGGAAACTGAGTAGCGGTCTGTTATATTCACGTCAGGAGCGATGGTTGGCGATGATATTGTACTTACCAAGGGGATTGCCATAGAAGGGACTGCTATCCTTGCCCGGGAGGCAAAACAATCCCTTTTCTCTGCCGGAATTAGTGATAAAGTTGTCACTCGAGCGGCGGAATATCTTTTTTCTCCCGGAATCAGTGTTCTACGAGAGGCACAGATTGCCTGTTCAACTGTCAAAGTACATTCAATGCATGACCCCACAGAGGGAGGCTTGGCTACAGGGCTTTTGGAAATAGCCGTTGCCGCCAAAGTTGGCATTTTAGTGGAGGAAGAAAAGATTCCTCTGCTTCCTGAGTGCAGGACCATTTGCGATGGGATTTCACTTGATCCTCTCGGGTTATTGGCCTCCGGAGCTCTACTTATTACATTGTCTCATGCTGATACTCCCAGGCTGTTAGAGGAGTTGATTGAGGCAGGAATTAAAGGAACTGTAATAGGTAAGGTTGTCGAGGCAAAGGAAGGAGTGAAGCTGCAAACTGCAACAGGCACAAAGAATCTACCACAGTTCGAGCGAGATGAACTGGCAAAATTTCTGGACAGTTGAGTACTCACTGCCAGCTATTTCATATTCTGTTCGTGAGATAGTCGGCCGTGTCTATCAGGCCTGAGTTATCCTGGCAAACTTCTGTATGGTCCTTGGTCCTTTATTAATACCTCTGTGAGTGAAGCAGACCTCCCCTATATAGATGTCACCTCGGGAGTCAACTGCTATGGTGTGAGGGGAATCGAACAACGCCTCAGTTCCCGTTTCGCCCGGACTGCCCCAGCGCGCCAGCAATTTACCATCCATAGTAAATATACTCACTAGCTGCTCTAGCTCAGAGACATATACAATGTCATCATCGTCAATTACCAAATCGGTTGGACGACCGAGATTCGCCCACTGGGTAAGAAAATTACCCTGTATATCGAAAATCTGGATTCGTCTATTCTCTCGATCGACAACCCATACTCTGTCCTTTCTATCTACCCAGAGGTTATGGGGAAGCACAAACTGGCTGAGCGCAGTACCAGGCTCTCCCCAGGAAAGCAACAAATCGCCATCAGGGCTGAATTTGTGTACCCGTGCATTACCATAGCCATCCGATATAAAGATATCACCAGAGGAAGAAAGGCTTACCCCAGTTGGACGGTTGAAGGGAGGAGCTCCACGTTGTATGGTGGCCAGACTCTCAAAGAGGTCCGGTTTTTGCATGTAACCAGAATTCGAAGATACCCCTTTCTCTCCCAACATCATGAGCAGATTCCCTTCCGGGGTGAATTTGGATACCGTATGACTTATGTCGTCCGTACAATAGATTGAGCCATCAGGCCCGGTACAACTGCCATGAGCCCTACCGAAGAAGTCCTCTCCCCATGAGTTGATAAGTGTGCCATTGCGATTGAATACCATAATTGGATGAGATCCCCTGTTCAATACGTATACCCTGTCTTGCCCATCGACGGATATTCCTGTCACATCTATATATTCCCAGCCTTCGGGATACTTCCCCCAGCCCTCAACTAGTTCGTATCTATAGTTACCTTCACCATATATCATATTTCAGTTCCTCCTTTTCCCTGCTAGCAGGGATTACTCCTTGGTTATTAGCAAACATTTCTAGAAGCGTTACCTGTAAATACTGATAGCACATGATATAAGGAATGAGAGGGGCAATCAAGGATTTTTAGTTAACCAACACCTCTGATTGACAAATCACCTCTTACCCCTTAATATTATTTTAGTTGCTCGACACCAACCGATCATGCTGACGTCCTGAAGGTCAAGCCTCTCGGGTTGAGATGTCAGTCCAACCTAGTCTTACATATTGGGGGAATCTTGGTGTGATGTTCAATAGTAAAATTACTAAAGGTATTATACTGGCTGCCGGTGACGGTGATCGCTTGGGCTCCCTTACGCTTACCCGCCCCAAAGTAATTCTGCAAGTGAATGATACACCGCTGATAAGCTACTCTATCAAAGCTATGGCAGCGGCTGGAATTAACGATATTGCGATTGTAGTTGGTTATTTGGGAGACATAGTGGCTGACGAACTCGGAGATAGCAGCAGCTTCGGTGTCAGGCTAGATTATATCGATAATGAGTGTTATCTCGGCGGCAATGCTTTCTCGGTGCATTGTGCCCGAGACTGGACACAAAGTGAACCGGTCGTCCTCTGTATGGGCGATCATTTGATTGAAGAGGAGATAGTCAGACGTCTGCTGGATCGGCAGAACCCTACCGAGACCTTATGTGTAGACTACGTACCGGCATTACAGTGCCAGGTAGAGGAGGCAACCAAGGTTGCGATTGACAACAACGGCGTTATCAGGAATATCGGTAAGGATATCAAGCACTGGGACGCTCTTGATTCCGGGGTCTTTCTGCTGACAGAGAGTTTCTTCCAGGCATTAGACAGGTTGGTACGGCAACATGGAAATAATGTTGAGATGAGCGGCGTCATCCGTCATATCATCAGTCAGGGTAATCGTTTTAACACCTGCGATATTAGCGGTTGCTCTTGGATGGATGTTGACACTGAGGAAGACCTGAAGCTGGCGAGAGTCTAGGAGTTTAAGTTTGGCAGCGGTGTACGATGGCTATATATCCCGACATATAAACAGGAAAATATCGGAGCCGATGGCACGGCTGCTGGCAAAGACCAGTGTCACGCCTAACCAGATGAGTTGGGCAGCCTTTGTTGTTGCGCTCCTGGCTTTTGTTATCTTCATTTTGGGGCAGAATATCATAGCGGGTCTGCTGGTTCAGTTATCATCCGTTGTAGATGGTGTTGACGGCAGCCTGGCGCGGATGAAAGGCATGACCTCGGAGTTTGGCGGCTTCCTGGACTCAGTGCTTGACCGCTACGCCGATATCTTGATAGTTCTCGGTCTTACTCTCTGGTCCTTCTACCACGAGGTTTATCCATGGGTCTGGCTGGTGGGCTTCATCGCTATTACCGGCATCATTTGTATCAGCTATACCAGAGCACGCATCGACTCAGAGCACCGGCACATCTTTGATGTGGGATTTAAGTCCCTCGCATCACGTGATGTCAGGCTATTTCTAATAATGCTTGGCGCCATTATCGGGCAAGTGTATTTCCTCCTTATCGTTATTGCAGTTTTAACTAACCTGGTTGTTTTTTACCGGCTGGCTTATGTCTCCCGATACCTGAAACGAAGAGGCGACTAGGCCTATCCTGAAAAAACGACACTTTTCAGAGTAGCAATGCCAGAGGTTGCTGCATGCAACAAACATAACGGTTGCAACATGGTATTACATTAAGTTGATTCATGCTATTAGTAACGGGGGTGCATTATCACAGAGAGCCAACAATATCAGGCTGGAAAACTATCTTTTTCAGGCCAAATTGGGCCATCAAATGATAAACTCAAGCTACCTGACTCCCTTAATTAATTAAAGGGGTTTATAATATTAAACAGTTCCCTTTGGCTCTTAGTTGTCGGTTGCCTGATGGGGTCGGGGAATTACTGGCTATGAATATAATAAAGAGGATGAACACTGCAAGAATATCTTAACCAGAGGTGTTCAATAATAGGGATTCACTCTAAAAATGTACGGAGGTAAATTATGGGGAATCGTGTTAAAGGAAAAGTAGCGATTGTTACGGGAGCTGGTTCGGCTGGCCCGGGCATGGGTAACGGGAAAGCTTCAGCAATCGTTTATGCCAGGGAAGGAGCTAGAGTAATGGTGGCTGATTATAGGCTTGATGCTGCCAAAGAGACTGAGGAAATAATCAAGCATGAAGGAGGTGAATGTATTACCTTCAAAGCCGATGTTAGTAAGTCCAGTGATTGTAAAAGTATGGTAGAAAAGTGTATTGAAGTATATGGGAGAATTGATATTTTACACAACAATGTAGGCATTTTAATATTTGGCGGGCCGATTGAGCTTAGTGAGGAAGATTGGGATAGGGTAGTGGACGTTAATTTAAAAAGTATGTTCTTGACATGTAAATATGCACTTCCGTATATGGAAAAACAAAGAAGCGGTTCAATAATAAATATTAGTTCCGTTGCTGGTATA
>JAUVYX010000072.1 GCA_030602865.1 Dehalococcoidia bacterium
TATAATTGGTTTTCAGTAATATTCTTGGAAGTAATGCCATTGAATATTCATTCAGCAGTTAGAACTAATAGTAACTATTAAGCATCTCCATTTATCTAACGGCGTTTATAAACATCTGGAGTTATCTCATGCAACATATTGAAACTGGTAGTGCAAGTATTGAGCCACGTGAACCTGTGGTAGCAGGTTCATTCCAGCGTATTATATTCACATACACGGCAGGACACCCCATTGATGATACTGGCTATTTAAAACTTGTATTCCGTCATGTCGGTGATTTCGGTACTCCGCAGTTTGATAACCCAACAGCAGAAAATTACTGTACTGTAACGACAAATGGTGATTGTCATATTGAGCCACGATGGGATCCCAAAGGTCACACTCGCCCATGGGGACAGTCTCTATTCCTGAAAATTACGAATGGTTTTCTGGAGAGGAGCGAGAAGATAATAATCACTTTTGGTGATAGAACTGGAGGATCTCCAGGCTGGCAGATACAAACCTTCTGCGAACATAATTTTGAGTTCAAGACCCTTGTCGATCCCATAGCCACCTATGAATTTAAAGAGATTGCAGAATCACCTACTTTGCGTATAGTGCCAGGCCAACCATCAAGAGCAGTGTGTATTGCCCCTTCTCAGGTAAGAAACAATAAGGATTTTAACTACTATCTCAAGCTGGAGGATCAATGGGGCAATCCCACAGAAAAACCAATGAGGATACAACATACAGGCTTCTCACAGATAGGTATAAAAACCATCACCATCATAGATGAGAAAACGAAGCTCCAAGCTGAAAGCAACCCAATAGAGGTACTGGAAGAAGATGAGCCATTACATCCATTCTGGGCAGACTTTCATGGACAGTCTGAGGAGACTATTGGAAGCAATTCCATCCAAGATTATTTCGACTTTGCGCGTGACTATGCGCTAATTGATATAGCTGGACACCAAGGCAACGATTTTCAAATCAGCGATGACTTCTGGAAAATAATAAATGAGACCACCAAACTATTCTATCGACCCGATAGTTTCGTCACCTTTCCGGGCTATGAATGGAGTGGGAACACCCCTCTAGGAGGTGACCGCAACATCTATTTCCGCTCCGAGGGTGGACAAATTAGCAGAAGTTGCACAGATTTATTGCCAGATAAAAACTCGATTTATGCAAACTCGCCTACTGTAATGGAGCTATTTGAAAAGCTCAAAGATCAAACGACAGGTGCTTTCGCCTTCGCTCATGTAGGGGGGCGCTATGCAGATATAACCATGCATGATCCTGATATTGAACTAGCTATTGAGATACACTCAGATTGGGGCACATTTGAATGGCTGGTAGAGGATGCCCTCAAAATGGGTTACCGAATTGGTATTTGCGCCAACTCTGACGGACATAAAGGACGTCCTGGTGCATCCTATCCTGGAGCCAGCAAGTTTGGTTCGCTGGGGGGACTAACTTGTGTTCTGGCAGCCAAACTGGAACGAGAAAGCATCTTCGACGCACTAAATGCAAGACACTGCTATGCCACCACAGGTAACCGCAGTCTGGTAGAAGTGTACATTATTATGGATAATGGGCAAAGGGCCATGATGGGCGATATTGTTTCATATGAGTATGGAAAGACATTGCTTTCAGTTAATATTACAGGTACAGCACCCATAGAAAGTGTAGAGATTCGCAATGGTCTGGATACAGTTGGCACTTTTCGGCCATATGATAATAACGACCTATGCCACAGCAAAAGATTGAAGATTGCGTGGAGTGGAGCAGAGCTACGTGGCCGAGCACGTATGGTATCGTGGGACGGAACATTACAGCTCAATGGTAATAATATTTCTAGCGCCAGAGCTATAAACTTCTGGAATAATAATCACCCATTAAAGCTCATAGACAAAAATCATTTAGAATGGGAATCAATAACCACTGGAGGCATGGCAGGAATCATACTAACACTAGAAGAGGCCAATACAGGACAGCTCGAAATTGTAACAGCTCAAGGTAATATTTCAATAGAGGTGAACTCAATTGGAATTAAGCCAAAGACATGGAGTTATGGCGGATTGAATAAAAAGATGGAGATATACAGGCTTCCTGATAATAAATACTCAACTGAGGTCTCTTTCAAGTTGCCTTTACGAAAATTGCACAAGGGCGACAACCCCATATATGTCCGCATGGTACAAGAAGATGGGCACATGGCATGGAGCAGTCCAATATATTTAATAAATGACATAGACAAGATATAGAGTTTTCAGGAGCTATTAGATGGTAAAGCATAGAGCAAGTATAAACGCCTTAGTCGAAAGTGCTGCTACAATAACAGCAGATGAGATTCCCAACCAGACAATAAATAAAGCAATTAATCTGTTCGTTGATACAATCGGCTGCATCTTTGCAGGAACTACTGCAGAGGGTATCGCTGAGTTAAAAAATACCATCCTGTATTGGGGATCCACCCCTCATGCTACTATACTCGTCTCCGGTGAAAAAACTAGTGCACCGTCTGCCACATTAATAAATTCAGTCATGGGCCATGCACGCGATTTCGATGACACCCATGATCTTGCTGCCAATCATGGTTCTGTGGTCATAGTACCAGCACTACTAGCTACCGCAGAGGCATGCAGCCGCAGAAATAAAACAGCAACGATAAATCCTTTCCGTACAGAACAGGTGAGCGGAAAGGACATGATCACCGCCCTTGCTGTGGGATTGGAGATAACAAACCGGCTAGCAATGGCCTTTGCCCCATATCTTCATGCAGGCTGGCTACCAACCACCTTATGGGGACCATTTGGAGCAGCTGCTGCATGTGGTAGACTCCTCCACCTGAGTAATGAACAAATGCATAACGCATTCGGGCTGGCTTATTCACAAATACATGGTAACCGGCAGGCCTTGCTCGATGGGGCCCTGGCAAAACGTATTCAGCCGGGATTTAGCGCAGTGTCCGGGTTACAATCTGCTTTTCTCGCTGCCAACGGCATTACTGCGGCTCGAAATATCATTAGTGGTGACTTTGGTATTCCCACCCTTTACACTGAAGGCAAAATCGACAACCACTACATGGATAAAGGACTAGGTTCTTTTGAAGAAACGATGAATATCAGCATCAAACCCTATCCTTCCTGCCGATGCACACACGCCATTGTTGATGCTGCCTTGGATATAAATAAACAACGGCTTATATCATGGCAAGATATTAAAAGCGGTGAGATCTTTCTACCACCAAATTCCATGGCACAAATTGGCCAGCCTTTTACCATAAGGAATAATCCTACCGTCGATGCTCAGTTCAGTGCACAGTATGTAGCTGCTCTCACCTTCATTTATGGTAAACCACGGATAGCAGATTTCCATGCGGATAATGTCCTTTCACGCCAAGATATCATTCGATTGGCCTCTCGTTTCACTCCAGTAGAATTTGAGAAACACGCAGTGGAAATCTGCCTTGCTGAACTTACAATTACCATGAATGATGGACAGCATCTTCATTCGCGAATTGAAAAAACAAAAGGAAGCCCTTCAAATCCACTATCCATAGAAGATCAAAAGATTAAATTTATGGATTGTCTTGATAACTCCGGCAATACATATTCAAACAAGATTAAGCATTCGTTACTTAGCACTACCAGAGATATTATTAACTGCGATGATGTAGCACAATTCATAGACTTAATACAGAGTTATGCACAAAACCCGGATGTCTAAAGTTAGCCACAACAGACAAGGTTCGTAATTTTGATAAACAGGTGTCAAAAGCAACCTACAAACAATATTTTCTAAATTAAATACAGAGCATGAAAAGGGAAAGGGGGAAGCCCTTCAAGAGAGCTTTCCCCCTTTTTTATTTACTACGGTGTGATTCTAGTAATCGGGGTATCCGCCACCGGGGGGCATGGCAGGTGCCTTTTCCTTCTCAGGAATATCGGTTACTAGCGCTTCTGTGGTGAGTATCATGTTAGCTATGCTGGCAGCATTTTGCAGGGCTGCCTTAGTGACTTTCAGAGGATCAACGATCCCTCTCTTCACCATATCAACATTCAGCTCATCTTTATCTGCGTCATAGCCAATTCCAGGTGCACTCTCCATAATCTTATTCACTATTACGGAGCCTTCCCTACCACTATTGGCGGCGATACAGCGAATAGGTGCCTCCATAGCCTTCTTCAATATTGCAACACCTGTAGCCTCATCTCCGCTAACATCTAGCTTGCCTAAAGCTTCAATAGCATTGAGCAGTGCAATGCCACCACCTGGTAGTATGCCTTCTTCTACTGCAGCCCTGGTAGCTGACAGAGCATCTTCCACCCTGTGTTTCTTTTCTTTCAGCTCAACTTCAGTACCAGCACCAACCTTAACCACAGCCACACCACCAGCCAGTTTGGCTAATCTTTCCTGCAGTTTCTCTTTATCATAATCAGAGGTGGTAGTATCTATCTGCGACCTAATCTGCTTAATACGAGCTTCGATCTCCTCGCTTTTGCCTTTTCCTTCTATTATTGTGGTATTATCTTTATCTGAAACCACTCTTCTGGCTCGTCCCAGGTCATCTACAGTTACTGAATCCAATTTTCTGCCAATCTCTTCAGATATGACTGTTGCTCCAGTAAGGACTGCAATATCCTGTAGCATTGCCTTTCGCCTATCGCCAAAACCAGGAGCTTTAATTGCCAGAGGACTAAGAGTGCCTCGCATTTTGTTAACTACCAGTGTAGCCAGAGGTTCCCCATCTATATCTTCAGCGATGATAACCACGTTCTTGGTAGTTTGAATAAGTTTCTCCAAGGTTGGCAGGATATCAGCCAAAGCAGAGATTTTCTTATCAGTAATGAGTATATAAGGATCTTCAAGCTCAGCCTTCATCTGGTCTGCATTGGTAATAAAATAAGGGCTAATGTAACCACGGTCGAACTTCATTCCCTCTACAAACTCAGTTTCAAAATCCAGGCCTTTGCCTTCCTCTACTGTAATAACGCCATCTTTACCTACTTTTTCCATGACATCGGCAATAAGGGCACCAATCTGCGAGTCAACTGCTGATATTGCAGCTACCTGGGCCACCTGTTCTTTGCCTTTCACTGGAATTGCCAGTTCCGTGAGACGAGCTATGAGTGCTGTTACACCCTTTTCAATCCCGCGCTTCAATGCCTGTGAGTCAGCACCAGCGGCAATATTTTTAAAACCCTCATTGATGATATTTCGTGCTAGAAGCACAGAGGTGCTGGTACCATCACCACACTGGTCATTTGTCTTAGATGCTGCCTCTTTTACCAACTGAACTCCCATATTCTCAAACGGATCAGGTAGTTCTATTTCTTTAGCAATTGAGACACCATCGTTAATGACCGAAGGTGCTCCCCATTTCTTATCCAGCGCTACTGGTCTGCCCCGGGGCCCTAATGTCACGCTTATAGTTTCCGCTAAGGTATCAATACCTTTCTTTAATGCTTTTCTTGCTTCTTCTCCAAAAAGAATTTGTTTTGCCATTCACTTTCCTCCTACTATTAACTTCTTTTAGCCAGAATATCGCTCTCCAGTAAAATGACTACTTCCTCTTCACCCAGCTTAAATTCTGTGCCGGCATATTTGGAGTAGACCACTTTATCTCCC
>JAUVYX010000097.1 GCA_030602865.1 Dehalococcoidia bacterium
ACATGCATTCCGGATATGTAATGACAACCTATCACTGGCGGGAGTTTTCTAAGAAAGGAAACATAGGAAGTTTTGAAGTTGCAATGGATCCCAATGGCCCTACAGCGGAGGCCTTATTACCGTCTCTCCTGGAGATGAATAGCATGAAACCACTGCTTATCGATTCATGCACGGCAGAGCAGGTTAGGGTAATAGAAGAACATATCTCCGAGTTTCCCGGAGCTGTGTTACATCGGGACTTGGATATTGCCACGTTTTCTTTTCAGGACAAGAAAGCCTAAAGACTGTGCATAATTTGGTAATCGAGGAGCACTTATGACTGATTTTAATGGATTAACTAGAGCAGTGGTAGCTGGTGATAGTGAGACTGCAGTAAAGCTGACGAAGGAGGCGATGGAGGCAAAGGTGCCGGCCAAAGAGATACTGGGCTCGTGGCTTTTACCCAGCATGGAGATAATAGGGGATCAATTTGAGAAAGGGGATGTGTTTTTCCCTGAGTTATTGATGGCAGCAAGTGCTATGAAGGCAGCGGTAGCGTTATTGAAACCTGAGTTGGCGAAGACGAAGGGAGTAACCGTTGGCAAATTTCTAATAGGTACGGTGCCTGGAGACGCGCATGATATAGGCAAGAACATCGTGATTATGATGCTGGAGCAGAATGGATGGGAAGTAACTGACCTGGGGATTGATGTACCTGAAGAGAAATTTTGTACAGCGGTCAAAGAGGGGGATTTTGATATCCTTGGGTTATCGGCATTACTAACATTTACTATGCCAATGGTGGTGGACGTTCTAAACGCACTCAAAGCAGAGGGGTTAAGGGATAAAGTTAAGGTAATGATTGGTGGTGCTCCGGTAACACAAAAGTTTGCTGATGAGGTAGGAGCCGATGCCTATGCGAATGATGCGGTTGAGGCTGTTAAGAAAGCTAAGGCTTTAATTGGTAGCTGATATTAAAAACGGCGATAAGGTTATCTTGCTTAAGTAGTTCCTTGACCTGAGCGCTCGTTTACAGCAGCTACATTGGCCTGCCACTGGTGCCAGCCGCTGAATTTCTCCTCCAGTATGATCTTTCCTTCTCCAACAGGTTTTAAGCCCAGCATCTCCATATCTGAATCCACCATAACTTTGACTAATTCATTAAAATTAACCTTTGACTTCCATCCAAGTTTCTCCTTTGCCCTGCTTGCATCTGCCAGCAGGAATTCTGCCTCAGTTGGTCGAAAATAACGCTGGTCTATCTCTACGAATTGCTTCCAATCCAGATTAGCGTAAGAGAATGCTTTCTCAAGAAATTCCTGAACAGAATGAGTCTCGCCTGTGCCAATTACATAATCATCGGGCTCATCCTGCTGTAACATTAGCCACATAGCCTCCAGATTTCCCAGATATAGCTTGTCTTGCTTTCCAGTGATAATATTAGCAATTGCTATAGTTATTTTTCTGGTGACAAAAGTTTGTCCCCGTCGTGGCGATTCATGATTGAACAGGATTCCGTTGCAGGCAAACAAGTTATAACCTTCTCTGTAATTTACAGCCATCCAGTAGGCATATACCTTGGCAGCAGCATATGGACTTCGTGGTCTTAAAACAGTATTCTCGTTCTGGGGGGCTGCGGATGCGCCGAACATCTCACTGCTCGATGCCTGGTAAAACCTCGCCTTAATGCCACTTCGACGAAATGCTTCCAGTATCCTGGTTGTTCCCAATCCGGTAATATCACCGGTGTATTCCGGTATGTCAAAGCTGACACGTACGTGGCTTTGTGCGCCAAGGTGATAAATCTCATCTGGCTTCAGGTTATAGATTAGATTTGAAAGCTGTTCCATGTTGGACAGGTCGCCATAATGAAGAAAGAGTTTTATTCCGGGTAGATGAGGGTCTTGGTAGATGTGGTCAATGCGGTCGGTATTAAAAGTACTCGCCCTCCGAATAAGCCCATGAACCTCATACCCTTTGTTGAGCAGGAATTCTGCCAGGTACGAACCATCTTGCCCTGTTATTCCTGTTATCAGTGCTCGTTTAGTCATATAAGCCTTCCTTTTGATTATTGTGTTGGCTGACCACATGAGTAACACTGGACTACGAATCTTAGCAAGTCCTCTTTCAATATACTCTATAGGAGAGTGAGGTAGGCAAGAGATTGATGGCTCTATTATAGATCTTGTGGAAAGTGATAAAATGGTAAGGTCTCCTTTCATTGTGTTAGAAATCATCCCTCCCGCAAGGCTCATCTTGTACTTGAAGAGACTTCCACTGGAATATCTACAACAATAATATTGGCAAAATAAAAAGAAAGGGAAAGGTGTCACTAATCACCTAACGAGTACAAGTGATATGTTACAGTGCCATATGCTTATATTGTGGAAAAGACTTCAATGATGATGAGCTCTATTTGAATCATCTGATTACAAGTCACACAGCTGAGGTTCGGAACTATATGAGCAAGGTTTGGAGCGGCGGTACCTACTGTCAAGGCGGCTGTAGAACTTTCTTTAAGACGGAAGACCTGACACTAGATACCAGATGTTATAACTCAAAACACAAGAATCCATACCCTGTTGGCAAAGTGGCTTTCCGCTTAGCCGCAAGATTTGTGGCAGCCAGGAACGCCGACAGATTAAAGCAGTAAGCATTGGGAAATAGCAAGGATTTAGTCTAACTGGTACCGTTCCAAAGTTATTGGTAGGTAGTTAAGTTTACTCTTCACTTCTTCATTCTATCCACCAATTTGGAACGGTACCAAGAGGAGTAAAACAACCACGAGTTACCTTAGTAAAATAGGCTAATCAACCAGAAACGAATAAAACCTATATAACTAATATATTAATACTATATTATACCCCTTCATGAGTTTTTGATGATTAGCCATAAAACAAATGAATGTTATATAGTATAAAAATAAACCTGTCCCTACGGATATTCTAACTGACAATTTGATGAGAATACAGCATTTTAATTAGATGTTTATACAAATTGAAGGTCGATAATAGTCTATGTAATGACAATGGACACTGAAAGAAAATTTAGAAAAGAAGGAAAAGAAGGCTGTAAAAACGTTTTGTTCAGGAAATAGATGCCCTCATTATAGTGCGGCAACAAAATATTCCATAAAGTGTTATTACGAGTCCCAGTGTTGGAGAGGCTATCTGGATATTTTGTTGCTTATGACAAAAATGATGGTTCAGCAAACAATTAAGGTACTTCGACGCGATAATAGTAAAGATGAATAGAATAATTAGCAAACAAGTAAATAATATAAAAAAGGTACAGAAACCATGGGGGAGTGAAGTCATCTTCGCTGAGAATGAACTTTATAGTGGGAAACTGCTGTTAATAAATGAAGGTTGCAGGACCAGTCTGCATTACCACAAGGAAAAAGATGAGACATTTTATATTTATAGTGGAAAGATCGTGATGGAGAGAGGAGATACGAAAATAACGCCTTCCTGTAATGAGGCAATAAGAATCAGGCCAAATGTAATACACCGTATTACAGCTATTGAATCCAGTGTTGTATTTGAGGTATCCACGCCACATAGAGGTACGGAGAGATTGGAAGATGATTATGGAAGACAAGATAATAGCGGTTAGCGGTGGGTTCGATCCTGTTCATATCGGACATGTCAGAATGTTCAGAGATGCGGCCAGGATTGGGAAGCTGGTAGTTATACTGAACACAGATGATTTTCTGCTCCGAAAGAAAGGATACGTGTTTATGCCGCTTGAAGAACGAAAAGAGATAATCGAATCTATCAAGTATGTTGATAGGGTAGTGGTATCGGTTGATGATGATGACTCTGTATGTAAAACACTGGCAATGCTCAAGCCGGACGTGTTTGCAAACGGTGGTGATAGGGCAAGCAGGTCAGATATACATGAGACTGAAATATGTGGGGAATTAGGAATCGAGATGGTATTTGGTATTGGTGGGAACAAGGTTCAGTCCAGTTCAGAGTTAGCAAAGAAAAATGAGAATAAATAGAAGAGCAGGTAATTTATTTTTTCTTAACATATTCCTCCTATCAGGTTCTGCGGTTTAATTACCTTTAAGAATTGTGGATTAAGGTTATTGCGTTATGAGGATAGATTAAATGCTATCTGACTGTTACCGATTTTGCCAGGTTGCGGGGCTTATCAGGGTCGCAACCACGAGCAATGGCCATGTGATAAGCCAACAATTGTAAGGGGACTATGGCTACCATGGGATAAAGAAGCTCATCAACCCTGGGGATTCTTATCCAGCAATCATATATATCGCTCTTCCTGTCAGAAACAGCAATTATATAGGCCCCTCGTGATTTGGCTTCCATGGCGTTGTTCATTACAGCATCATACGTGTAGTCATCAGGGCAAATAACTACTACAGGTGTGCCTTTTTCAATGAGAGCCAGCGTTCCATGTTTAAGCTCTCCAGCCGGCATTCCCTCGGCATGGATATACGAGATTTCCTTGAGTTTCAGTGCCGCCTCAGATGCTACGGCGAAATTAATTCCACGAGCGATGTAATAGAAGTCGCTACTGTTTTTGAAACGCTGTGCCAGCTTGACGAGTGTTTTATGGTTACGTTCTTGTACCTTGTCTATCCTGTTACATATAGACATGATCTGGTCACGTGCCTTGCCATATTTATTTACCATGGAAAATGATAAAAGGTAGAATGCGGCAATCTGGGATAAAAAGGATTTGGTAGCGGCTACTCCAATCTCAAACCCACAGTTCAGTAAGATGGTCTGTTGACTCAGATTTTCCAGCATAGAGTTGGGACGATTGATGATAGAAAGGATGGTCC
>JAUVYX010000140.1 GCA_030602865.1 Dehalococcoidia bacterium
ATATGGAGCATGGATTTTTAGTTGTTCAATTATTACTTTTAACATTCTTCTGCTAGTTCTCCTTTATAACAATCAGAGCAAAGCCCATATGATTCAGAAACATGATACTGCGTATGGAAGCCGATATCACGAGCAACTATCTTCTCACTTCGACATAATTTATCATCTGCATATTCTCGAATGGCTCCACATTTATGACATATCATAAAGCGATGGCACCCTTCCCTGTTACCAAGAGTACACCTGGTAAATCCTTTTTCCGAGGGAAGCTTATGGGCCAAATTTAAATGGCAAAGTAATTCAAGCACACGGTAGATAGTAACGTGGTTCAGATATTTACCTTGCTGCCTGAGTAATTTCTGTATCTCATACGGTGAAGCAGATTTTTGTGCCTTGCTTAATATTTCAATCACTTGCAATCTAGGCTTGGTCACTTTATATCCTTGAGCCCGTAAAACCTGTATCGATTCTTGAATCACAGCAACATATTATCAAAACAAGTATCTAATTGCAATATTATTGCATTTAGATACGATACTGCATCTGGCAAATTATTACGATATGAGCTAAAGCTTATCAATTAATCCTTGTAACAATATGACTGCTGCCTTTTTATCGAGAGGTTGATTGTTATTGCCACACTTGGGAGATTGAATGCAACTCGGGCACCCATCATAGCAAGGACATTCAATAATCAACTTTAAAGTTGTTTGCCATAGCTCTTTTATCACTTCAAAACCCTTCTCTGCAATTCCAATACCCCCAGGATAAGCATCATAGACAAAGACCTGTGGTTTTGCAGTATCAGGATGTAGTGGAGTAGAGACACCTCCAATATCATCCCTATCGCATAAGGCGAATAGGGGAAGAATGCCAATAATAGCGTGTTCACATGCATGTAAACCGCCATGGAAATCAATCTTCAAATTATCTATTCTGCTAATTGCCTCCTGTGGCAAGTCGAACCACAATGACCTGGTTAGAAAAGATTGTTCTGGTAAATCCAGTAACTCTTCTCCTATAACCTCTTCAGTAAGTTGCCGCTTTTTCCTGAAGCCAAGTACCCTCTTTGTAACATCAACATCTCCCAGATAAACCTTTACCCCATGACAGTCTTTTATTTTAAGTATTTTTTCAACCCTGATATCAGTAAAATCTCTAGGTTGGGTATAATAATCAACAGTTGTCGGTATCGCCATAGCGATGCGTCTAACTTGATCCAGCTCAGTTATCAGATAAGACTCACCTTGATGGAGATATATTGCACCTGGATGTATTTGTAAGAAGGCGACACTTGCCTCCACAGTTTCTAACATGGAACCATGGGAGCTATCAATGATAGCATAAGGCTGCCCTGAGGTTGCTCGTATATTCACCTCCTGAGCAGGATACGCAACATTTGGGGCGAGATACCATTTACCACGACGTTTTATCAATTTACCCTCTGCCTCCAATTCGGCTATAGCAAAAGAAATTTCCTCGCTGATAAAATTTTTCTCATCATTCTCCTCAAGTGGACTCTCCCAGGCAGCACAAAGTAAATGTGGTTTGAGGATATAATGGTTATTGGGGTTAATCAAAGCATTATCGAAGTTTTTACGAAAAAAGAAATCGGGGTTACGCATCAAATACTGGTCCAGAGGATTATCCTGAGCAATCAGGAAACTCAAGGAGGCTTCCATATTTCTCCCACTACGTCCTGCCTGTTGCCAGGCACTGGAGATACTGCCCGGATAGCCAGTCAACACTGTTACAGCCAGATTACCAATATTAATACCTAATTCCAAAGCAGTCGTTGTTACCAATCCCAAAAGATCACCTGCTAGAAATCGCTGTTCGATTTTCCTTCTATCTTCAGAAAGATACCCTGCTCGATAAGGACTGATTTTATCCGAAAGAAAAGCCGGTAATTGCCGCCTAGCGTAAAGATATACGACTTCAGTTAGTTTTCGACTCCGTACGAAAACAAGGCTACGGACTTTTTCCCCAACCAGTTTACTAAGTAGAAAAGCAGCTTCAGTGTTGGCACTACGTCGACAGCCCTTATCAATATCAATAATGGGTGGGTTCCAGAAGATGAAATGCTTCGCACCATGTGGAGAACCATCATCGACAATCGACTTAAAAGGCAATCCAACCAATCTTTGAGCATGTTCCTGAGGATTAGCAATAGTAGCTGAACAACAGATAAATTGTGGTTCAGAGCCATATAGAGAACAAATCCTTCGCAATCGACGCAGAAGGTTAGCCATATGAGAACCTAAGACTCCTCGATAGACATGAGCCTCATCAATCACTACATATTTTAACTTATGCAGTAATCTTGACCACAATTGATGATTGGGCAAAATACCCAAATGGAGCATATCAGGATTACTAAGCAAGACTCTAGCATGTTTTTTTATGCTCGGTCTCTCAGCACGAGGGGTATCGCCATCAAAGACAGCGATCTCTTTTAAGGAAAGGAGAGATGGACAGGCGATTTCCCTGAGGCTGCGCAACTGGTCTTGAGTTAATGCCTTAGTAGGAAAAAGGTAAACAGCACAATTACCCTTACCAGCCATAATCGTATCGAGCGTTGCCAGGTGATAACATAAACTCTTTCCACTGGCAGTTGGCGACGATAATATGACATTCTTCCCTGAAAAAATAGCATTCAAAACCTCAACCTGATGGCTATAAAGAGAGGACAATCCCAGATATTCAAGGCGTGCCTTAATCGCAGACTTCAGTGGCTTATTCAATTCAGCATATATAGCTTCTTGAGAGAGTATATCCTCAATATGAACAATCTGCTGCCTATAATCAGGTAATGAAGTTAGAGATTGAACGAAAGCCTCAGCATCCATAACTTAGAGAACGGAGATAACCTCCACTTCATAGTTGAGCAGCTCCACATTTGGATAATTCCGGGCAATAAAGTTCACCACATTGGTCATAATCGCATCAGAATGTCTTCTATGGTTACTGACACAAGAAACTCCCAGAGTAGCTATTTGCCATAGTTCATTATTATCTATCTCAGCCACTGAAACTGAATATCGGTTTTGAAGCCGAGCAATGATAGATTTAACAACATGACGTTTCCCTTTAAGGGAGTGATTCTCAGGAATACGAATCTCAATTCGGCATATACCAACATTCATTAAATTTTATCTCTCTAAATAAAGTTAATATATGTGTGAAAAGTATTTTAGTCAAACTAACACAAAATAGATGCCAAGATATTGACCTCCCTTATAAATCAAGGCTATCATGCTATTGAAATAATGTAAGACAAAAAGAATGCACAAGATACGAAAGATTCTGTAAGCGATGAAGTAGCAAGATAGAGTTTTCTCTCCCCTAAATAATTTGTTTGATATACATTCTATCACTGAAAGCTAAAAAGAGGTGAACAGGAAATGGATATGGTTTTTGACCTGATAATTAAAGGAGCAAAGGTAATTGATGGAACAGGCAATCCGTGGTTCAAAAGGGATATTGGCATAGGCCAGGGTAAAATTAAAATTCTAGGGCATGTCACCGTAGAAGCAAAGGAGATCATAAACGCTGAAGGCCTGACGGTCTCACCTGGATTTGTCGATCTGCACAACCATAACGATCTAAGCGTGCTGGCTTACCCAAATCTGGAAAGTCACCTTATGCAGGGAGTAACTACTTCAGTAACTGGAAACTGTGGATTGACTATGGCTCCCATAAATCCCCGTAACCTGGATCTACTGAGAACCTATCTCACACCATTCCTGAAACCCGGCTTCGATTACGGCTGGGATTGGCAATCGGTCAAGGATTATTTTCAGAAAGTGGAAAAACAAGGCATTTCCATGAATCTCGTTCCTCTAGTCGGTCAGGGTACTATTCGCCTCGCCGTCAAAGGATTCGACTCGAGCA
>JAUVYX010000092.1 GCA_030602865.1 Dehalococcoidia bacterium
AACTACGTTCCTGCTGCAGATCACCCCTGGAGAAGATACAGCATCCAGGCTAAACCCCGTACCCAGGCATTACCTGTATGAGATCAGCAGAGGACATTTCTAATGAGTTAAAATGGAGGACATTTCTATCGAGTCTTGACAAAAACCCTTATTTTTAATTGACAATCAATCCCCTAAAAGCTACAGTAATCTTTATAGTAACTGTCCTAGGATATTATCTATGTCACAGACAGCGAATAGAGATTACAAATTAAATGCAGGTCGCCTGGTAATCGTTTCCAATCGATTGCCCGTATCGATGAGCCAGGGGGACGAAGGGGAATGGGAGGTTCATCCCAGCTCAGGAGGACTGGTAACTGCCTTAACGCCAGTGTTGCGTGATAGGGAGGGTATATGGCTTGGTTGGCCTGGGATGCTTGAGGGAGGCAACCTTGATGAACTGCTGGCCGAAGGAAGCGAAGGAACCGGGTACTCTCTAAGGCCGGTCAAACTGACTGAAGAAGATATTAACCTGTACTACTTCGGATTTTCTAATGAGGTGCTCTGGCCCCTATTTCATGACCTTCAATCTCGGTGTAATTTCAACCCCTCTTACTGGCAGTCATACCAGCAAGTAAACAGCAAATTCGCCGAGGCAATCCTCCGTAATAGCAACCGTGACGATTATGTATGGGTACAGGATTACCACCTGATGCTGGTGGCGAAGTCGTTACAAGCCTTAGGAGAGGAGCGCAGCATGGGTTTCTTTTCCCATATTCCCTTTCCCTCACCCGATATCTTCAACAAATTACCATGGCGGTTACAAATCCTGAGAGCAATGCTGGATTATGACCTAATTGGGTTTCAAACAATGCGCGACCGAAATAACTTCATTCACTGTGCAGAGATGTTGATAAAGGGGATCCAATCTGACACCAGAAGACAGATATCCACGGTGAGCCTGCAGGGCCACGAGACCAAGGTCGGTGTATTCCCTATTAGCATAGACTTCCACGACTTCTCCATGGCAGCGGCTGAGACCACTGTCAGGAACAGGGCAGTTGAGCTTTCTAATGCCATTCCGAACTGTAAAATCATCCTGGGGGTGGATCGCCTGGATTACTCCAAGGGCATCCCTGAAAAACTGCGTGCCTTCGAATACGCACTAAAGAGATACGAGAACCTGCATGGCAGGGTAACCTTGATTCAAATCGTGGTGCCAAGCCGTGTTGATATACCAGAATATGTAAACCTGAAGAATGAAATCGAGGGACTGGTAAGCAGAATCAACGGTAAATATGCTCAGGCTGGCTGGATTCCAGTCAATTACATGTTTCGCAATCTGGAGCGAGCTGAGTTACTGGCATATTACCGTGCTGCTCGTATCGCATTGGTTACACCCTTAAAGGACGGTATGAACCTGGTAGCCAAGGAATATTGCACCGCTAATACAAATAGCGAGGGGGTATTGATACTCAGCGAGTTCGCAGGTGCTGCAGCACAATTGCATAGAAATGCACTGATGGTAAATCCCTATGACACAGAGGGGGTGGCCAATACCATCTACCATGCATATCAAATGCCGGAAAAGGAACAACGATTACGCATGAACAGGCTTCGAAGTTCCATTGCCAGACGCGATATATACTGGTGGGTAAATTTATTCTTGCGGACCGCAGAGACCATGTCAATCAGCGACCTCATGAAACCAGGCGTCAGCTAATTCGCCTCAAGAACCATCCCAGCAAGCTTTATTTAGAGATTGCTCTCAACATTGACAGCTACAATACAGGATAATAATATTAAGACTGTACCAAGCGAAGGGTCGCTTATCTCTGTACCCAATCTGGTATCAGCGCCCGATAGACTTGTAAGAATCATCTTAGAGAGGGGAGAAATAATGAAAGAATATATCAAGCTGGAAGTCAAAACACTTTCGGAATTTGCTACCGGAGTACTTTGCAAATTTGGCGTACCCCGGGAGGATGCTGAGATAGTAACTCATGTATTGATAACATCGGACCAGATGGGTATCGGCTCCCATGGCTTGCAGAGGCTTAAGCGATACACCAGCGGCTTGCAGATGGGGGTAATGAAACCCGTCGCCGATATTAAAATCATGAAGGAGACTCCCAACACCATGCTCATCTCTGGAGGTGATGGACTGGGACAGGTTATCGCTTATAAAACCATGAAACTTGTTATCGACAAGGCACTTAAAAACAATATCGCTTTTGCCGTAGTCCGTGATTCTAATCACTACGGCATGGCAGGATATTATCCCAGGATGGCAGTTAAGCAAGACCTTATCGGTTTCTCAGTAACAAATTCTACACCGCTCGTTGTGCCAACACATGGCACAAAAACCTTATTGGGAACAAACCCTATCTCTATTGCCGTTCCCGCAGGCAAAGAACAACCAGTGGTACTGGACATGGCAACCTCTACCGTCCCCAGTGGCAAACTCGAAGTCTACAGACGTGAAGGAAAAAAGATGCCAGGAAGTTGGGCAGTAGACGAATTTGGCAAATCCACACAGGACATAGCAAAAGTACAGGCCAACTGGCGAGATAAGAAGGGTGGTGGACTGCTGCCCCTTGGTGGAATAAATGAGGAAGGTGGTGGTCATAAGGGCTTCGGTTTATCGTTCATGGTGGATATACTCTCCGGAGTCCTCTCCGGCAGCGAGTTTGGGCCAAACCTCTATGCCAGAAAAGGCTCTCCCCCAAAGGTTTCACATCTATTTGGTGCTATACGAATAGACGCCTTCATTGATCCCTCTCTGTTCAAAAGAATACTGGACGACTACATAAACACTCTAAGAAATTCAGACAAGGCAAACAATCAACAACGGATTTTCGTCCATGGGGAAAAAGAAGCCGAGCTTTATCAGCAACAACAGCATGAGCTAATCCTTTACCACAAAGTGGTTGAGGAACTCAGGGAGCTTGGAGAGCAGGTGCAGTTACCAGCCCCTTTCTAGCATAGTCTAAGCAAGCAAGTATTCTCTCAGAAGACCTCTACATCCATAGAGAAGTGATACTACAGCCAGCCTGAGAGGTGAATATCACCCATCTGCCTGTTGATAAACCTTTCTATATAGCCCTGCCAATCGCTTTGGCGATGGCCACCATTTCCTTCATTAACCTGTCAAAATCTGATGGGGTGAGAGCCTGTGGACCATCCACCAATGCCTCCTTCGGGTTGTGGTGTACTTCGATCAGTATCCCATCAGCCCCAGCAGCAATCGCCGCTCTTGCTACCGCAGGAACAAAGGCATAATTGCCGGATGCATGGCTGGGGTCAACCAGCAACGGCAGATGACTTGTCTTTTTAACCACAGGTACAGAGGTAATATCCAGAGAGAAACGAATGCTATCTTCAAACGTCCTGATGCCCCTCTCACACAACATCACCTTATTATTTCCTTCAGCCAGTATATAGTCTGCCGCTGTAAGCCATTCCTTTATAGTAGACGACAATCCCCTTTTTAGCAGAACAGGACGCATGCTTTTACCAACCTCAGTTAACAATGCATAATTCTGCATATTCCGTGCCCCAATCTGCAGAATATCAGCATAACTTGCTACAAGTTCCACATCATGAGGGTCCACTACCTCAGTAACCACCGGAATATTAAAGCGATCCCTGGCCATGGCTAGCAACTCCAGTCCTCTTTTTTCAAGTCCCTGAAAATTAAAAGGGGAACTGCGTGGTTTATACGCACCTCCACGAATTACAGAGGCTCCTGAGCTTTTCACCGCCCTGACCGTCTCCATAAGCTGAGCCTCGCTCTCCACTGCACAGGGACCTGCCATAATAACAATGCGATTTCCTCCAATCTCCACTCCATCAACTGAAACCAGGCTGTTTTCCGGGTGAAACTCCCGTGAAGCGAGTTTATAGGGTTTCATTATCCGTGACACACTATCCACCCCATGAAGCACGGCAAAGGTCTCTGTAGGTAATTGCCCAGTGTTAGCCCCCAGTATCGCTACCACGGTCTTATCAGTACCCAAGTTCAACTGAACACTCATATCCAGTGATTTTGCTCGCTGTACAACTTCATCTATCTCCTGCTGGGTACAGCATTTCCTCATCTCGACTATCATACTATCCTCCTGCCTTGTGCCTGTTTGACTGCTTAAGCCAGCAACCAATATTTATAGTTACATTCTACGCTTATGACTGAGAGCAGGCAAGAACAGCACGCTAAAATAACCCTCCCCTTCCCCTGATTAACCTGGGTAAATCAATCACAAGCTTCTCCAGTGAACTGTGTATATGATATTATCAATACGTAATTTCTGTTTCCGAAAACTCAGCCTTATAACCAGAGAAGGAGCATTAAATATGCCCGGCAAGAATATCTGTAGATGGTACAATGGTAGTTCAGGAGTGAAACGCGCCTGTGATGCTGGACTGATAAACATTAAATGGGTGGAGGATTATTGCTGGCAAGCTGGCAAAGGTTGTGTAAGAAAAAAGAAATTTGAAGAAGAAGGATATGTTTCACCTGACTATGTATTACCCGACGGTAGCATAAGCGAAGTAGTGAAGAAATACATTGAACAAAAAGGCAGTCTATAAGGAGGAAAGTTTATGTCAAGTTTTCATTTCGACCATCTTCACCAGGTAACTCCGGATCCAGAGAAGGCAGCTCAGTTTTATGTCAACATGTTTGGTGCCAAGGTAGTGAATACTCACAACATACCTGACGGCAGGGTTCTGATATCCATGGAGCTTGGTGGAGCACCGGTCTCGTTGATTAGCCCTACTACGCAGAACCAGGAAACCCCAACTCCACCTAAATACTACGGTTTCCACCACTTCGGCATTAGAACCGATGATATTGATACTGCGGTCGCCGAGTTAAAAACCAAGGGCGTTAAATTTACACAAGAAATAACTGAGCCCATCCCGGGCATCAGAATGACCTTTCTGCTGGGACCTGACAGTGTGCCCATTGAACTGCTACAACGCAGCTAATCTTTTC
>JAUVYX010000019.1 GCA_030602865.1 Dehalococcoidia bacterium
TCTTGCTTGCAAGTCTAGCAGGGGTGCTAGATGCTCTCAGACGGCTCACAATCAGATTCTACAGGGGTTATCTGTGATATATATGGCAATGGTCTAGTAGTGGTCACCCGATGCACCAGGTGACCACTACATTTTCCTGACCGCTCACGGCTAGAGAACCCCTCACTCTGTCCGCTCAAGCTCGTAGTGTAAAAATAATCAACCAGTTTCATCGCTGCCCTAAATGAAAGCAGATGTGCTCGATACAACCAGCCAATTATGGAATATATTGTTGTTACTTTGTACAGTTTCATTGCGTTCTACCCGAATTGTTTCGATGATTATTAACCCTGGGAGTGTGAAGTCCCATTTTACTTATATCTTCTTGCATTACATCGAAACCGCCACTAAGATTCTTTGATACTTCAACCCTTCCACCTTCACGCCTTTTCAGTATCTGCCTTAACTTGTCAGCATCCCGATAATCTTTTCTGTGTCCGAGTATTTGACCGAATCTTACCCCACCTGGCATAAAAGGCTGCCCAGCAGAGCTATGTCTAATATTTTCAGCCGTTCTTTTCAGTCTCCCGATTATTCTACTGCTTAATGTATTCCGTGTTTTTATCACCCTTCTTCTCTTTACTACCCTTTTTGCAACCCGTTTTACAACCCGTTTTACAATCCGTTTCTTTATAACCCGTTTCTTTACAACCCGTTTCTTATTTGCCATCAAACAACCGCCTCCCAAGAATAAAATAACTTTTGAATCAAGGGAATATTTACCATAAATTTTGTCACCCTTTTTACCTTCAGTTTGTTGATGATATTTAATCTTATCGCTGCTCCCTTTTGTTCTGACTGTGTTATAATTTCGACTTGCATTGATTCTCGTATCAGTGTATCTATAGCCTTGCCAATATGAGCCGTTCCTATTATATAATTAAATAGCTTTTCGTCTTGCCAAAGACCCAAAAGTGATTCTGTTTGTTCTCTGTCATGCCAAAACCTATGACTAAATACTCGGTCAATTTCGTCTATTAAGATTATCTTGTGCTTCAATCCGTTTTTAACTACGTTTCCCATAAATTTCCGCATATTTATATTCGTTAGGTAATGGTAAGTATCCAGCTCTACAACCTGGCTTTTTTGACAAAAATCCCAAAGCTCCATAAGTTTAGCCTGATTTGTCTTAGTCTCTATGCCCTGGATATGGAATTTAGCAAAATCATCACTGGGTTTTCCAGGCTTAAATAAATGTATATTCGATACTATATCATGCACCGAAAAGCCATGATGCAAAACCAACTCCAGAACTGTACCAACAGCAGCAGTCGTTTTATATTGCCGTTGCCGTCCCTTAATTATGACTATCATTGATTAGTACCCCTGACCAGTGATTCCAATTCCCTTTTGCCCCTGGTAATCAACCGAGCTATATACTGAGCTATCGCTACACGGGAAAATTGAAAACGTGATTCCCCTTCCAGTGTCAACTGATGTTCTTCTATCATGTTAGCTACATCATCAATATATTTATATTTATCAGTATCAAAATACCATTTCCTGAATCTCATGGCTGCCATCCGAAGAACCATCAACAACTTTGCCTGGTCTGAATTTACTATTATTCTGTTTGTTGGCGATATTTCCAAGAGCCGTGATGCTTCCGCTCCACCACTATTGCCACTTTCATCAAATATGATTGCGTTTTCTTGTTCCTCAATCCAGGTTTCAACTCCCATTTTGCCCCCCTTTTATGGCACGACCTGACCAGGCTTTATTGGTATTATCCTCGGTTGTTCTGGTGGTGCTTGCTGCGTTTGATTAGGCTGCTCCGCTCCAGGTGCAGCTATTTCTTGCGGTCTGAAATTAAACCAATAAATTGCTGCTGCTATACCCAGGACGACCAGAACAATAGTCATCCACTGGAACACCTTTTGAGGTTTAACAGAATCCAATGCTTTTGAAACAGCATGACCTAACGTTAGAGCTGACAATTCTGTTAAGCCCTCATTGTATTTTGCCCTTTGTGCCTCATCCATGTAACCAAGCGGATGAGCGACAATCTGACCATCTTCAACCCCGATAACACGCCTACCCCTTATTTCTTCATGTGGATAGTCTGTAGGCAATGCTACGATATGATATAGTTTGCTATTAGCTTTATAAAAATACAATTCACCTTCTTTTGCCTCAAAAAATCTTTGAGCTTCAACAGTTCTAAGGTGAGAACCAGCTTTTATATAGAGCTGACCACGTTCAGGATTGTAGCCGACCCACTTTACAGCTAATGCTTTCCAGTCTATCCGATTAGCCACTAAGGCGATTGCAAGTACCGCTATTGTCAGCCATGCTATCCAGTTCACGCTAAATTCCCCCTTTTAATATTTCTTATTTGCACAACAGCAAAGATAAAAACGACTGCTGCTGCTGCCTGGATTGCTTCTGTATCCTCGTGACCAGCCGATAAAGCAATAACACCAATCCAGGCTGGTATTAACGCTATGTACAAAAAAACCTTTTTTACTATCGCTGCAATCATCAGTAGCACTAATGAAAATGCCAGCAACAAATAAAAACCTGATATTGCCAGTGTAATTTCCAAATCATCACCCCCGATACTTTCATTAATATAAGCTGAACTCACTATCCCCTTATACTGATTGAATAAACTAAACTCGTAAACTGTACTATTCAAATCCATGCCATTAACAACCGCATTAGTCAGATTGCCAGAGTATACCAGGTAATCACTAGAGTTACTCGTAGGTACTGACGTATTAACAACCAAAGTATAGAAATCGCTTGCATCGAGAGCTGACCAATTAGCCGTTACCTGATTAATACCTGTTTGGACCAACTCCAAATCTATAGGTTCTGATACAGCATCAATATAATAGACTATATCTATAACAGGGTCACCAAAAGGATGACCGTAATCTGCCATAAACCTATAAACGTCCAGGGTTGACCTACCTTCCCTATCCCCCCAAAAGAATTGAAAATACCCACCAATCCCCGAATTATCATCAATGACTTGCTGAACTACACTTGCAAAATCAGGTGTTGTATGGTCAACACCAGCCACCGTGTGTTCAACAGCATCATAAGTGATATTATCAGTTAGCACCCTTGATAAAAAATCACTCATATCATTTGGTGCTCCAGTAATCTGAGTAGCATTGTAACTATTCTCAGCCATCATCCTCGTATTTACATTATCCGTTGAGTAGTTTCCCACTCCAAACGTTGCATTAGCCGTATTTATTATTGCATTACCTGGTAATGTTATTGGAAACCTGACAACCAATTCCGTATTCCCAAACGTTGTAAATCTGCCTACATACAGCTCTGGCAAAGCATTTCTGTACTGGCTAAAAGCCATCCTTATATAGCCGTCATCAGCTTCTGCTTCAGGGTTTTCCGATATAGTTAAGGCATCATAAATTGGATAAACTTCGTTTCCGCTAAGAATTATTGTCTCAGCTCTCCATCCGGGAAAATTCTCTATAGTCATGCCCACCTGGTTAAAATTGCCATCAACTGCATATGCATAATCTACCAGCTTACTTCGACCATCTGAACCATCAATGTTCAATACATATTTGACAGGTGAATACTTAGATTTGATGATTCGCCCGAATATTATTTTGTCGCTTTTTATATCTATGAATACATCTGTGTCTTTGTAGTAGTCCTTCCATAAATATCTAGTCCTGGTTACTTCTATCTCAGCACTTGCATTGCCAAAAGCCTGTTTGCCATCAGAATAATAACTGGCTTCCAGTGATACATTGTACCAGCCTGATTCTTTTGACCTATATTCAAATGCTGGCTTATCGCTTACGACAACTCTCAAGTCGTATGGAGTGAACCAGACTTTCCCATTGCTAAAATATGGATTGGTGACATTCCACTCTGAATTATCATAATACATCAATACACCAGGACTTGACTTTATATGATAATAATTCCTACCGCTCCATTCACCGAGATATGTTTTCACGCTGCGTTTGATGGTGTCGCCTGAACCATGCACAATACTCTGATTTACCAATAGCCCCAATGACAAAATCACCAATGTAAGCAATCCCCAAAAAGTTAAAGTGATTTTTTGCTTTGCATCTAACCTGGCAGCTATTTCTTTTATCTTCAATAAAAAAAATGCCAGGCACAGCATTAAGAGGACTAACCACAGCAAAGATTCTAGCATTTTAAGTATTTGTACCCCTTACAAATTTTAGCAGTATAAAAGCGGGCATTAGTGTAATAATAATATATATTATTGAAATTATGTAGGGTACTCCAGGTACAGTAAAAGATATAATAGCAAAGAAAAATGATACACCTTGCCAAATCCAATCAAACAATGCCAGGGCTGATGGCTGTACTGTAGGTACTACTGGAGTTTCTATAGCATCTGCTTGATAAATAGTTAGACCTAAGTTTCCACCAAAGATGATGACACAAGCTATAATCAGAACCGATAATACCAGCCAATCATTATCATTTCTCATTTTATACTCCACCGCCTGATGTTTTTTTCTTGAAGATTCCATATACGATAATTGCGACAATGGGAGCACACAAAGCCACGAACCAGGGATTAATCCATCCAGCAGCAAACCCACCAGCCAGGATTAACACTATACAACCTGTCAATATAGCTGGATACTTATAAAAAGCAATGCCAGCTACTATCGCTGCCAGCAATAAAATTATCCAGCGACCAAATTCATTATCCAGGTCATTCCTTTGCATTACCCCATTTAACCAGGTCAACCAACCCTGTGCTGTTGGTGGCTCTCCAGGGGGTTGCTCCCCTTCGCCCAACACATCAAAGCCTATTCTTTTCGCATAATAATAATTGTCTACATCATCATCCGACAATTCTATCTGTATGTAATATCCACCTTCGATTGATGGTGCTGCAATTATAAAATCATTATTTCCGTCATTAAGCTGAAAGCCTGTTATATAAGTACCACCTATATTTACCTGGGCATTTCTTAGGTACGTTGTCGCCTGTGTTTCTGCTGGTACTCTTAGTGTTACGTTAATATTCTCATTAGTTTCATAGCTTGCTTTATTAATACTAAATCCAATGTATTCTGAAGGTGATGCTAAATACCAATAAGATGTATGGGTATTAGTGAGTGTAGTATTATCCGACCTATTTAAAAAAGCTGGCTGGATAAATCCTTTGTTATAGGCAACCAATGGAGTCTCCAGGTCTATGACCAATCCATTATAATCATTATAACCAGCTCCAGTAGGATTCATATTAAAGATTGCATATCTCCAGTGAAGCATTGTCGCAGCATTAGCAGCATCACATTCAAAGTAATCAGTGTGAAGATTGCCCAATGTCTCATTATATATTGCTGTGTTTTCAGACCCACTAACACCATTCAAACGCATTTCTAATTCTTGAGTGGCATTTTCAGTTGAGAAATCTATGTTTGTTTTCCAGTGTACAAACATCAAATTGTCAGTACCGACAACGTAATCCTGGAATTGCTCCGACCATTGACCATACACAGTTGACAGGGAATAAATATCATTCGTCCTTTGTGTAGAACTAGGCGAATCAGCCAAATAGCCCCAATCTGAATATACATTATCATTAGTTTCATGCAATCGCAAAAAACCACTGGCTAAAGTCTCCAGTGTACTAGCAGCAAGCCAATAATCATAATTTCCGTCTGACCTGATACTATCCGAGACAGTATCAAGTACAACACCGCCAGTATCTTCTAATTGCAAAGTGACATTAGCTCCAGAGCCATTACCAGAAGCACCACCAGCACCATTGACCTTCAACCAAAGTCCATCATCATCCTTGTATGCTGCTTTAGGTGTCCCCCAGGTGATATTAGCTGTATATTCCGAGCCATCAGTTGAAATCGCTACAGAGGCATTATCATCATGGGTTGTAGTCCTGGCAGCAGCATCAGCGACATAAGTGATAACTAGCTGTGCTGGATTAACCTGGTAAGTTTCAAAGAGTATATTCTTTTGGTTTCCAGCTCTGCCTGAATCAGGTGGTGGATATTTTCCAGCGTGGTTAGTTGTCAATAAATAAAAAGGTACTCTGCCATCTGCATCATCAGTGACATAATCAAACAATCCAGTTTCCACATCAGCAATATTAAATTCATTCCAGGCACCAGCAGTTATATCATCATAATCCACAACGTTTGATATCCGCTCAGTAGGATTACCAAACCACCATTTGCGACCATCAGTGTCCGTAAGATTAGAAGGGTCAGCAGGCGTACCAGTATAAACAGCATAGAATTGCTGCCAACTTGGATATGTGTCAGTCTTGCTATTGACATATATCCTCAATTTAATATCAGTCACTGTTGAAGCTGCTGGTATTCCCGTAACATTGAAACTCACTATCCCCCAATAGCTATTCCACCTGTCAACTGTAAGAGTGCTATTATACCAGCCCATATTCCCACCAAAACCAGGATTATATTTTCTTGGTGATGCTGTATCAGTCATAGTAGTCCAAACATTTGTATTTGAGGGCATATCAAACCGAGCCTGTTTTCCGTATACATCAGTAGTCACAGTTATATTGGATGAACCAGCAGCAGCATCAACTAATTTTCCCGGATAAATTGACAAGAACATTGACGACAAGATGACCATTGCAATTAAAGGATTCAAACGATTCAACTTGCACTTCATAATTTAACTCCCGATAATCATTTATTTTTTTAGCGGTAGACCGCAGAGCTGCTAGGCTAGAACTGCGGTCTATGACTAAACCAATAAATCAGGCTAACTGACGGCTAGACTGTGCTTTTGCCACGTTTCTTTATCAGCAAGAATACGATGGCAATAACGCCGAGCAAAGGGAATAACCACTCACCAAGTCCAGCACCGAATTTTCCCATTGCGGTCACATTGGTTGAATCCTGGACTGTTTGGTTTTGGTCGCTAACAGTTGGTATCAACTGGTAAAGGACAATTATGGCTATAAAGATGAGGATTAAAACCTCAACCGCATTGCCTGTACCAATTGCTCCAAGCTGACCATTCCTCAATGCTTTGGTAGCACCGATTCCATAAACGCTGACAGCAACCGCAGCCACTCGCCAGCTCTCCGTCAGGGTTTTCCTGGCTTTCACCAGGACAGCATTTAGTTTTGACCCGAAATCTTTAACGAATTTTAATACATTTTTCATAGAATCTTCACCCCTTTTTGCCTAGCTATTTATACTCCAACTGCTTCAGAATCAGCAGTACCGACCTGGAGCGGTAATTGCGGATTTTCTTTTCTATATTTTTCTTTTGGTATTATCTCTAAGCTACGATTGCAAATTAGTCTATCAACTGTTACTATGCTGCCGTTTTCCCTCATTACTTGCCGTTTATTATCTCTTTTTGCTATCCTGGTTAAAAACCCTTCCACCTTAATCAGACAACCCATTCTGACAACCTTTAACTTTTCAGCTAAATCCCTATAAGCTATGCATTGTCGCCAGATAGTAAATTGCAGCATATCAGCCTTGTCAGCACCACAACCTAAATCAAAGGTGGCTTTTGTGAATCCTTCACTTGTTTCTGAGAATTTTACAGGCTTACCCAAGAACCCTTGAGCTGTTTCTTCTATCCAGCTTAATCCCCGACCATCACCATTCATAATTAAAATTTATTCCATTTATTGCATAAATGCAAGTTTTAGCGACTTGCTTTATTGTTTAATATTTGACATTTCTTTTATTTTACTTTATAATTTTATTAATTCTGTAGAAAAGGAGTTGATAAACCATGTAATGAGAACTTATTATATTCACTGTAAAATTACACCTTCATCATTCCACATGACAGCATCACTAAACGAGATTCCGCCAAAGGGGTATTACATGAGAGGCAAGCAAAACGCAGATTCCAGACACCAGGCTATCAGGTATCTAGTCCAGCAATGCCAACTGGTTCAACCCAAAGGAAAAGAAATCAGTCTGGATATGCCATCAGGTATACAAACAAGTTTTATCAATGAGGAGTAAAGTCTATGAATGATGCACCTAGTATTGTTATGTTTTTCACCTTCATCATCTTCGCCCTGGTTATTATTGGGATGCTTTTCTATAGCCTGGATAGAGTAAGACGCTCCAGAAATAACTACAAAAGGGCATATTACCAACTTAAAAATAACATTGAAAAAGGAGATTCCAAAGAATGAAAGCTCGATATGACCCAAAAACAATGACAATGGTAACACCTGAAGCTGCGAAAGACCAGAAAGAAAAGGAAGGACTTGACAGGGTTTCCATTCCTGGTGGCTTAGCATCTAAGCTACTTCAATTTGCAGATGCTGATGGTATTGACCTGATTTTCAAGACCGAAAAGGGAAAAAAGGTTAAACGCTCAGAAAAGGGCAAAAAAGTTGTGCGAACCAACACACTGAAAATGTTCGTTGAGATTGCCATTAACCATTGGATTGAAGCCAGGGAATCTTTACAAACCGACTAAAGAATCCAATCACAGCAGTTGACCAGGCAAAAGAAAAGCCAGGGTTTTTAATTCCCTGGCTTTTCCATTTCCCCCCTGATTGCTACCATCTATCTTTTGTCAGCTCATAGACTGTCTGGACGCAAAGATTAAACCACACAATAAATATTATCCCCAGGACGATTCCTTTTATTATCACGCTTATTGTCAGTTTCCTTCTTTTTCTCATCTTTCAAATCCTTTGAAGTGGCTATTCTGCATCCAGGGCAATAAGCCTCAATGCTACCGCAGCTATTATATTTATGCGTGTATCTATGACCGCACATATAAGCACTACACCTTTTCCCTACAGGACAAATATACAGCAGCTTCTTTTTTGTATCTCCGAATTTCATTTTAATTATTCGTCCCTTTTCCATTACGTTCAATATAATTCTCTATTGAAAATTTTGGATTCTTTACAGCTAAATCCTCAATCTGTTGCTCCAGCATTGCATTAGCCCTGGCAAGCAGTATTGCTATATTAGGAAATTCCTTTATTATGTTTGGTTGATTTCCCCCCTTTGACAGCTCCAGGTATCTATCTACATCTCTCATCAATTCCTTTTCATACTCCGTCATGTGCTCTCCGTCTAAGTTTTCGCTGTTTTCGTTTTCGCCTACCATGTTTTTTTCTCCCTACTTTTATTTTACCAATCCCATTTTATAACGTACAAGGTTAGAATTAAATAGGTATTTAGTAATAGTACCGTATTATTTATGAGCCTTGCGTATTATTCTTT
>JAUVYX010000158.1 GCA_030602865.1 Dehalococcoidia bacterium
CTGAAAGCCTTGCCTATAAAGTCGCCATGTCCATGGTAGTTGCGAGCAGGCATATCAGCAATGATAGGTTTTATTCTGCTCATGTCTGGTTTGCCATCGATAAGGCAGTCTTCTGAAACATAAGTTTCCTCTATCTGGCCGATTA
This sequence comes from Dehalococcoidia bacterium, assembly GCA_030602865.1. The sequence goes on from JAUVYX010000158.1 coordinate 146, forward strand.
CCAGGGTGTGTGTTCCCAGATTCAGCAGGTGTATCACTTTACATTCCATGTTGATCGGGCATTGTTCAATCAGTGGGGCGGTTTTGAGTTTGCCATAAAAAACCTTGAAATAACAGGCTACTGACTTGTTGACCTGGGAGCCTGATACGATGCCGCAATAATCCATCTCCTTTACCATGTCGATGGAGGCAATGTTAACTGAAAAGGTCATGTTCTGTTTGATGCCCAAGTATGTGTGACGATGATGCCGGATGGCTACAGAGAGCATGGGGGGTTCACCGTTAGCGATACCTCCCCAGGCAACTGCCATAAAGTTTGGCTTAGCATCTATATTTGCTCCTACCAGGAAGGTAGGCTGGGGATAGACATAGAGCTGTGGTCCAACTGGAATCTTGTTCATAGTTATTTCTCCCATATTGATATTAGCAGCATAGACAAAGGGGAGAGCAGTTGTCAACCTCTGTATAAATAAAAAAGGCAAGTATCAACTGACTTACCTTAATAAATAGTTCAAGCGGCAACCGGCTAAACAGGGTATTGCTCACCCAGGATTCCCTCTTGGGAGAACAGGAGATCGACGTCAAAGGTATTCCTGTTCTCCCTGGCGAGAATTAAATGCCGATACGGATGTTCCGCCAAATGGGGCTTACTGCTGTTACAGGGAATATCTGCGGACGAAGGTTTCCTTCACGATAGACAGCAACCCTTCTAATTCCGCGGTTCAAAGAACTATCTTTGATGCCGTCGGAATGTCGCCTTGATTTATCTTCAAAGCTCATTGGATGACCCTCCTTTTTTATGGTACTTGGTTAGCCATGGTCATCCTGAGCGTTAGCATGTCCGGGTAAACTTATCCAGATTGACTGAGTATGGGAAGACCTGTACTGAAACCTGAACGTAGTATACAGTAATTTGTTCTTTGCTACAAATATAGAGCAAAGCCGGCTTTGTTTGACAAATAGAGAAGTGTTTGTTAGCATGGAATTGACGATCAGAGAATAAAAATAATCTGGTTGCCAAGGAGGGAAGGCATGAAGCAGGTTTGGTTATGTCAATGGATCTTTCCTCGAGAGGGCTCTCCGCTGGCATAGGGTGGTTTGGAGCTAAGTAGCTAAGGTGAAGCTGGAGGAGAGTAATAGGAAGCCCTGAGCTCTTCGTTGCGGAATAGAGACTCAAGAAGAAAGAGTTAGGACGTTCAGCCCAAAGCTGAAATGGAAGAGTAAGGGTAATAAGGAAACTGAACACGTAGGAAGGAGCTTCATTATGAAGCTCCTTCCCTTTTACCTTTGAAACAACAATTCGACGAATTATTAGAACGTAGCACAAATACATATAGAGCAACGTTAAAAGACAAAAATAATCAACGTAATCTTCATGAAATCCTCATAGTTTCTTCACATTATATTCATATTTGTGTATTACAATTACTATAACAATCAGGCTAAGGAGAATAGTTAATGGCAGAACAAGAAGCTCCTCGAAATTCCCTGGGACCCAAGAACTTAAAAAAAATAGATAATAGCGGGAAGAAGATTAATCTGCGGTTGATAATCCAGATATTCTTTTTCGCCGTCATTGCATTGATCGCGGTTAATCATGCCCTGGAGGAGCAAGGAAGGGCAATTGGTTTCCTGTCATCGGCATCGCTGCATGCTGTCTGCCCTTTTGGTGGTGTCGTTTCCATTTACCAGTTTGTCACTGCGGGGACCTTTGTACATAAAATCCAAGAATCAGCCATTATCCTGATGTTCATAGTGTTTGCTCTGGCATTACTCGTTGGACCGGTGTTTTGTGGTTGGGTTTGTCCTTTAGGTAGTTTTCAAGAGTGGCTTGGAAAGCTGGGCAGGAAAATATCCCCTAAAAGGTTCAATAAAATTATACCTGGCGGAATCGACCGGTATTTGAGATATCTGCGTTATGGGGTATTGATATGGGTTGTGTATGTTACCGCTACTTCGGCAACGCTGGTTTTCGCGAACTATGACCCATACTATGCCCTGTTTAACTTCTGGACCGGAGAGGTAGCCATCAGCAGTCTAATAATACTGAGCATGGTAATTCTGACATCACTGTTCGTGGAAAGGCCTTTTTGCAAGTATGCCTGTCCTTACGGGGCAATACTTGGAGTGTTTAACCTCTTCCGGCTTTTCAAAATAAAACGGAATACGTCAACGTGCATCGATTGTAAGGCTTGCGACCGTAGCTGTCCGATGAATATCGAGGTGTCAACAAGCAAGATAGTCAGGGATCATCAGTGTATAAGTTGTTTGAAGTGCAGCTCGGAAGATGCATGTCCCCTGGAGAATACGGTAGTAATGACGACAGGAAAGCTGTAAGGAGAAGTTAATGAAAATAAAGAGCTGGCATATGGGCTTAATTGTCTTGATAGTTATCTTTGGGGGAATTGCAGGTACCATGGCATTTAATCTCTGGAATACCGAGGGTGGTGGGGGTGTTCAGGGTAGTGGGGGCAGTGGGGTTCCGGTAACATTTAAGGTAGGAGAGTTTTCCGGTGAATATAACCCGGCTGACATCCGTGGTTCTTACAGCTTTGGGCATATAAGTGAACTGTTTAAGATACCTCTTACCGAAATGGGGACAGCATTTGGACTGGGAGCTACGGAGAACCTGGAATATTTCAAGTGTATGGACATGCATGCGGCATACGCAAATATGGAGGAAGATGTAGAGATAGGCACCGGTTCCATGAAGGTGTTTGTGGCGCTCTACGCAGGCTTACCGTATGCGATTCCAGATGATGAATATCTGCCACAATCTGCGGTTGAGCTTCTCAAGGCTAATGTAATCCTGACGGAAGACCAGGTTGCATTCTTAGACACGCATGGCATAGACATTAGCGGGCTGCAAATTATAGAACCCAGTACTGTAACTGGAGAAGGTACTCCGACAGAAGGTCACGAAGAATCTATAGAACGAAATATCAAAGGTAATACCACCTTCAAGGAGGTTTTAGATTGGGGTGTTCCCGAAGAGGAGATTGAAGATATTATCGGAGAAAAACTTCCAGCTACTGGCATGACAATTCGTGATTTCACTAATCAGAAAGGGCTGGACTACGGTTATATAAAAGCGTCATTACAGGCTAAGATAAATGCAATCGGGTTCTAGGAGTTTGGGGAATGAGAACAGTAACACCAGAAGTCTGAAGGGGCAAACAATTAGCCAAATGCTATCTTGTGAGGATTTGATTTAAGGCTTGCTTTTTCATGAACTGGGAGTCTATGACTGGAGCCATCTGCCAGATTCGAACCCATGGCATGCGGTTTACTAAGTCTAAGCCCGATGTCTAATCTGATATTACTACGTAGCGTAACGTTTTATCCTGTACAGCGTCAAGGCAGTATTTATAGCTGGCCGTATCATCCTGTGCCAGCGCCTGCCAAATAGTTTGTCGGCAAATCTTTACAAAGATTTATTCGGGACTGTAGTACATGAAAGCATAT
>JAUVYX010000055.1 GCA_030602865.1 Dehalococcoidia bacterium
CAAATGGCTTGGGCGGTGCCCCAATTGTGACGCATGGAACACCTTTGTAGAAACTACTGTCAGTCGTTCCTTACCTTCATCTAACCACCCAAGATCCACAACAAGCGAACTCCTTGAGCTTTCTCAGGTTAAGACTTCCACACATCTTCGATTGCCCTTAGGTTTGTCAGAAATGAATCGTGTTCTAGGAGGAGGCTTAGTTCCTGGCTCCTTAATACTCGTTGGAGGAGAGCCTGGAATTGGTAAATCTACCCTACTGATACAATTAGCAGCAATATTCGCTGAAACTAACAAGCCTGTAGCTTACATTTCTGGAGAAGAGTCCGTAAACCAGATTAAGCTTAGAACGGAACGCTTGAATATAAATAGTCAGGGGTTGTTCGTTCTTCCTGAAACCAATTTACTTGCCGTCCTTGATCATTTAGAGGAACTGTCTCCCAAACTTATAATAATAGACTCAATCCAAACCATGTATTTAGAAGATATCACTGGAGTGCCAGGCAGTATCAGTCAAATACGCGAGTGCACACTGCAATTAATGCATTGGGTTAAACATAATAATATACCTGCATTTATAACCGGACATGTAACTAAGGATGGTTCCATTGCAGGGCCGGGAACATTGGAACATATTGTCGATGTCGTGCTCTATCTTGAAGGGGAAGCTTTTAGTAACTATCGAGTATTGAGAAGCGTAAAAAATCGCTTTGGCTCTACCAATGAAGTAGGTATATTTGAGATGTGTCATAATGGAATGAAAGAGGTGAATAATCCTTCCGAGGTCTTTTTATCCAACCACAATGACGCCTCCATCGGTTCAGTTGTCGTACCACCACTTGAGGGAAGCCGTCCCCTGCTTGTAGAAATCCAGGCTTTAACAACACCTACAACCTTCAGTTCTCCCAGGCGCATCGCCAATGGCATTGATTTCAATCGGCTTCTACTCATCAGCGCTGTTCTCAGCAAACGTGCAGGACTGAGACTTTATAACCAAGATATCATAGTAAACGTGACTGGTGGTTTAAAAATCAGCGAGCCGGCAGTAGACCTGGGGGTCGCCCTGGCCATAGCATCTAGTTTTTATGACAGAAAACTACTCCCTAACTTAGTTGTCCTGGGAGAAATAGGACTAAGTGGAGAATTAAGAACTGTCCCCCAGATAGAGAGAAGAATCACAGAGGTGGCGAGATTGGGCTTTAGGTCATGCCTACTACCAAAACTCATGTCCAAACCCTCAACTATGGCTAATGTTCCCAAACTCCTCGAAGCAAAAACTCTGGTTGAAGCTCTGCATCTGGGCATAGAGAGAAAGAAGGAGAAAGTCATCAGTGGATAATAAACCACGATTAGGAGCTATCATTGTCGCCGCCGGCAAGAGTAAACGTATGGGTAAAGTAGACAAGATATTCGTACCCTTAGCTGGCAAAACCCTATTGGAATGGTCTGTGGATACCTGCCAAACATGTCAACTTGTCCAACAAATAGTTCTTGTCCTGGACAAAGATAAATTGAGGATGGGACAGAAATTAACAGAAAAAAAAGACTGGTCCAAGGTTGTAGCGATATGTGCCGGTGGCCCTCGACGACAAGATTCAGTAAAAGAAGGGCTGTGTAGACTCAGTAGCTGCAACTGGGTCATGGTTCATGATGGAGCTCGTCCCTTTCTCACTACAGACTTAACTAAGAGAGGCATTGAAACAGCTATTGAAAACAATGGCGCCGCTATAGCTGCTATACCAGTTAAAGACACTATAAAACTCGCAAACGACCTCAGGACAGTCGTGAAAACTTTACCGCGTAATCTATTATGGGCAGCACAAACACCACAGGTATTCAGTTTCGAGCTATTAACCAGAGCATATGAAACACTTACTTGCGAGGTTACCGACGATGCCTCCGCCATAGAGCAACTGGGACACAGTGTGAAAATTTATTTTGGCTCATATAGTAATATAAAAATAGATACACAAGAGGATTTAATCTCAGCAGAGGTTCTTTCTCTAACGATGGACTGACAAATATTGAACTCAGCCGCTATGGTGAATTGCAGATGGAAAAGCCTAATTTAAGAATCGGCATTGGTTACGATAGCCATCCCCTTGTTCCAGGGCGTAAGCTCATACTGGGTGGTGTCAGCATTTTACATAATAAAGGACTCTCCGGATGGAGCGATGCTGATGTAGTTATCCACGCCATTATTGATGCCCTATGTGGAGCTGCAGACCTCGGTGATAAAGGCATTCTGTTTCCTCCAGGAGATGCAGAATTTGAAGGTATCTCCAGCCTTATTCTACTTGGTAAAACGTACGAATTACTTAAAACAAAAGGCTTCCAGCTAATTAACATTGACAGCACTATTATCGCTGAACAGCCACGGCTTTCTCTATACATTCCTGAAATGCGCACCACCATCAGCCAGGTTCTTAATATCGATTCAACCCTGATAACTATCAAGGCAAGCAGTTCTAATAGCTTGGGATTTGCAGGCAGGGGGGAAGGGATAGCTTCTCAATCTATAGCTCTAATCTGGAAATCTCCCAAATTTTAACCGTCCTCCATAATTCGAACAAACACTATTTTATCCCTCTGAACATAATTTAACGTGAGTTTGACAAAAAGCCATCTTGTTAATAGAATAGTTATTGACATATGTTCATAATAATACAAGTTAAGGAGGTTTGCCAATGCCAAGACCGGTAAAGCTGCGTTGTATAGCGCAACTGCCACAATTCAGTTACTTCAAACCGTTAGGCGTGCCGGTTCGCATCCTCAATAAAGTGAGTCTTTCAATTGAGGAAATAGAGGCTATTCGGCTTAAAGATATGGAAGGATTAGAACAGGAGGCCAGTGCTCAAAAAATGTGTATCTCCAGGCCAACATTCCATCGTATATTGCAATCGGCGCGTAAAAAACTGGCTGACGCACTGGTAACTGGCAAAGCAATTCAAATTGAAGGCGGCAACTTCGGCTTTCCGCAAAGTCGTTTTATATGTAATGAAGATGGGCATGAATGGAATGTGCCATTCGATGTCCTGGCAAGCGGAGGACCCACATCCTGCCCCAGTTGTTTGAGTATGAATATTCAACCGGAATATCCTATACCTTCTTTTAGTCGAGGGAGAAGAGGTAAGGGAGGAGTTCACAGAGGAAGAAGGTGTTAGCAATCCCGGAGAGAAAGGAGGAAAATGATGTTTAAGACAATAAGCTATCTGATATTTCTTTAAAAGAGCGTTAGGTTAGAAGCAAACAAAAACAATTCTCATGCATAAGTTAACAAAAGGAGGTTAATCATGCCAGGATTTGATGGAACAGGACCCAGGGGAATGGGATCAATGACAGGTGGAGGAAGAGGGTTTTGCAACCCTTGGGGGATAGGAGTAAAAAATTACGGTTTTGGAAGAGGGTATGGCTTTAGAGGGATAACGGGATATCCAGCAAGCAGACCGTGGGTTAGGCAGGGAATTCCTTATGGTTATACCTATCCGGAAGCAGGTTCCTTTGCACCCCAGATGACTCAAGAGAAAGAGATTGACATGCTAAGAGAGCAGTCTCAGGCCATACGAGACCAGCTAGCTCAGATTGAAGCTCGAATAAATAAACTTGAGCCATCGAGTTAAAATAAGGTAGGATATATGCTAGTTGCAATATCAGCTGCAAAGCCAGATTTGGATGCAGCAGTTGACTATCGTCTTAGTTCTGATATGCATATCTGATAATAGTCGATCCTGAGACTATGCTGTTTGAGACCTTAGTAAATTCCAATTCAGTAGCTAATAGCGGAGCAAGAGGTAGTACTGCTCAGATGCTCATCAATAAGGTAGCACAGATAGTACTTAGTGAAAACTGTTGGGCAAATGCTTACCGTACTCTCTCTGCAAGGAGTGTTCAAGTGATTATAGGCCTTACCAGCAAGGTAAGAAAAGCCGGTGAGGCCTATAAATCGGTTAAACTCTAACCAGGCAAGCATTCTAATGTAGCTTCTCCTTCTGGAACTGCCGTTATTCAATAATGATACAAAGATAATAGACAGTGTTGATGCTTTAATAAAAAGTAGTATAGCTATATCAATCTATGAATAGCACTGAATTATTCGACACTCCAGGCTTGCAACTGCTACGAATTCAACTAATTCAGAGTTCCTGCTTTAGTTTGTATCAATAAATGTGCTATAAATTAGGGTGTCCCATATCAAATTGAAACTTACTACAAAGAAGAGGTGATTAGGATAGCTGCAAAGATGCCTTTAAATAAGGTAATTATATAATCAATAATACGCATGGCATCCTATTTACAAGTTAGTCCCGGTTAAAACAAGTAGTGAAGCTGTATCGAATGATTAATTAAGGAGAGATAAATGAAATACGCGGTACCATTAGCTGGAGGGAAGTTAAGCGGACATTTTGGCCATTGTGAAGAATTCGCTTTCTTTGATATAGATGAAACGACAGGGAAAATCTTAAAGAGAGAGATAGTAGCTGCACCAAAACACGAACCAGGAGTCTTTCCTGTCTGGTTAGCAGGACAAGAAGTATCTATAATCATAGCCGCTGGCATGGGCTCCAGAGCACAAGCACTCTTTAGTGAAAATAATATCAAGGTCGTTACTAATGTTTTACCAGAGGACCCTGAAAAAGCCGTGCTTGATTATCTAAACGGTACACTAACAACAGGCACCGATATATGTGACCACTAAAAATATAGAAGTCTATATATAAACAACCCTGTTGCTGCAAATTAACTTCACAATTTATCGAGGAGGACGTTTATGTCTATAGAAAAACAAGTCGAGGAAGCCCTCGGGCAGGTGCTTGTACCTGGAGTCAGGCGTAGTTTGCTTCAGATGAACATGGTTAGGAAAATTGGAGTTGAAGATAGCAAAGTAAATATCAGTTTGTCGTCAACCGCTATCTCTGCCCAGTCTCAAGACTGGCTTAAGAATAAGGTGAATGAAACTGTCAAGGATATTCAAGGAATTCATGAAGTGAATCTTGACTTTGTTGAAAGCAAGGCAACCGAGATTAACCAAATAAAGCAGATAATAGCTGTGATGAGTGGCAAAGGCGGAGTAGGTAAATCTTTGATGGCAGGATTGTTGGCTATGTCATTTGCCCTTGAAGGCAATGAGGTTGGTATCCTCGACGCTGATATTACCGGCCCAAGCATACCTAAGATGTTTGGCCTGAGCAAGCATCCAGATGGTAATAACGAGGGCATCCTTCCGGTGCTCTCCAAGACAGGTATTGAAATCATGTCCATGAACCTGCTGTTGCCCAATGAGAATGATGCTGTTATCTGGCGAGGACCACTAATGGCTAAGGCTGTCACGCAGTTCTGGGAAGAAGTCTTATGGGGTAAGCTCGATTATCTGATAATAGATGTGCCACCAGGCACAGGAGACATCCCCCTAACACTGATGCAGACTATTCCCCTTTCAGGTGTAATCGATGTATATACTCCTCAAGATTTAACAGAAATGATAGTGATGAAAGCCATAAAAATGGCGAGCAAAATGAACGTCCGTGTACTGGGTATAGTTGAGAACATGAGCTACCTTCTGGTGCCGGAAACAGGTCAAAAAATGGAAATCTTTGGTAGAAGCAAAGGGAAAGAAATGGCAGAGAAAGCAGAGACTTCATTCTTAGGCAAACTACCCCTAGACCCCGAACTGGCTAAACTATGTGACCAGGGAAATATTGAGCAGTATCGTTCAGATTCCCTGTCTTCTATAATCAGCAATTTGCTCGCCGTACTATCCAACAAAGAATAATTCTATAACCTTAATATATCGAATATGGCAGAATTGAAAGTGAGAATAACATGACCACAGCATACATCCTTATATTATTGCTTACCGGAGCAGGCACTGGTTTCGCCAGTGGGTTATTGGGAATCGGTGGGGGAATTATAATGGTTCCTGCAATATTTTGGATAGCTGACTTGATGGGCTTTGGTTTTTGTGCCATGAAAGTGGCTGTTGCTACAAGTGTTGCAGTAATTTTGCCCACAGCTATGAGTGGGGCTTGGAGACATAATAAAAAGAAAGCGGTACGCTGGCGAGCAGCATTGATTCTGGGTCCCTGTGGTGCTGCAGGGTCTGCTCTTGGAGCATACATCGCTAATCAACTACCATGTGACGTCTTGCAAACAGGATTCGGAATATTACTGCTTGTTATTGCTGCCTGGATGGGGATAGGAAAGGCAAGGGCATTAAAAACAGCAAAGGTTGTAGAGGAAGGGCATACTAAAATAAATCCATTAACTCTGGCAGCCATAGGTTTTCCTGTCGGGGTTTTAGCGGGACTGGCCGGCATTGGGGGCGGTGCAGTAATGGTTCCTGCAATGGTCCTTGCCCTTGGCTTTGTTATGCATCAGGCTGTAGGAACCTCCACTGGTGCAGTAATGTTCATTAGCATAGGAGCCATTATTACATGGATTACACGGTCACAGGGTATAATCGAAATACTTCCACCATATTCGATAGGTTATATAAACGGTCTAATGTGGCTATGTCTCGTTATAACCAGCATCCCCATGGCACAACTAGGAGCTAAATTAGCA
>JAUVYX010000058.1 GCA_030602865.1 Dehalococcoidia bacterium
GCCGAAAGCGTCCCTTCCTCTGCTTAAGACTTTTGGCGCTTATATCATCGAGGGTGCCCGCATGCTTAAAAGCCAGATTGATTTTTGGAAAAACAGCTCCAGGCTGGTAATTGCGGGGGTGCCTGCCATGATCGGGGAGACTAGGGAATCCGCAGGGCTGGAGGAATTTCGCCGCCTGGATGAAAATCCGCCCGATATCGTCATTTCCCTGGACCGCCGCAATAAGGGATGGCGTCTTTTCCGCTACGACGGAACACCGGTTGATTTTTCCCTGATTTCAGACCGCCCGGAGATTGCTTTCGCTCACAAAAGCGGATTCATGGCCAAAACCAAAGAGCGACTGGGCATAGATGACCTTATTGCCCTGGTGAGCAAGGCTGTCACCGGTCACTAATGTAGTGTATTGGAATTTAAGTAAGAATGAATCAAAATAAGAACACCACCCCTATCAATCCTCAAATGTTGATTGAATTGGTGCGTATGCGCATGCCTTTCGGGAAATATAAAAATCGGATCCTTTGTGATCTGCCTGAACCTTACCTGGTATGGTTTCACCGTAAAGGTTTCCCCCCGGGAGAAATTGGCATGCTATTGTTTGCTCTTTATGAAATTAAAGTTAACGGATTGGAATATCTTCTTGAGCCAATCAGGGAAAATCAGCGGTGAAGCAGATAAGGTAGAGGAAATAGTTGAAGATATTGGCATTTCTGCAAAAACTCAAATTTTTAGTAAGATACTTTTAATTACAGTTTCACTTGTATTGGTATTTGTTTCAACGCTTGATAGTATGGCTAAGGAGGGATTGACAAGAAGGTCATTTATGGCAAAAGCCATTATCGTATACATAAGATGCAGAGTTATGCTATAAAGGGACACTAGGGATATAATACGAGTGTTGAAGTAAAAAAGATATGAAAAATAAAGAGTTCCATGAGAGATGGGGGGACAAATATCCAATAGCACATAAGGCAATAGATTATGCATATTCCCTAATTGATAAGCCTGTCAAACAGATAGAATATCTGGAGTATTTAACGAAAGTTACTGAATGGTGGGATGATAATGACATTAGTAATATTCTCGCCGTAATTAGGAGCGATTGTAAGACTCCATCTGACAGGATAAAAACCGAAAAGAAATATCAAGATCATTTATCTGAGTACATCCGAGGAGTTTCGCCTTTTACAATGGCTATGTTTCAAGCTTTGTTCTTTGGAGGAAGAAAAACTGGAAGAGACCTAAGTAGAGTGAAGAATATAGGCTACTTTCAATCATATATGCAGCAAAAATAGATACGATCTAAGGGTCGTCCATACTTATTAGCATGGTATCTCCATCATCTGATTGATTACAGCTCTGAGCTTTACGAACTGACGTTTCTACTCCCCGAGATTATCAATAGAAATCGAGAGAGGGTTAGGCCAATAAACCCAGCAGAATATAATGAAGTCGCTAGTTTTGTTCAACAGTACTGGGAAGAACTAAAACATGACTTTAAGTCATATTGAATAGTCCCCCCTCTGAAAAAATGTAGCGTGAGTACGTAGATAGTAGCCTGCGTCAACAACCAGAAATAGCATACTAGTCAATCATTATGCATGCCCTTAGTGTCAACCACAGGGCATTTACCTTCTTTTTACAGCTTTGTGCAAACTACGCCCACTGGAAAAAATTTAAACGGTTATTTGCGACCCGACCTGTTTAATTATGTCATCAATACGTGTATTGTCTCTTATCAGTGCTTCTTTCCTGTCCTTTGACAGCTTCTTAACCTTACTTTCCACCCCCAGTGCCAGGCTTCTGCTCCCTATTTTCTTATCAAAAACCAACATCAGAGGTCCCCTGCCTCGAAGGTATTTTGCCCCCGTATCACCCTTTCCCTGATGCTCCGCAAACCTGCGAGCAACATTATTCGTAATTCCGGTATACAAACTTCCATCGTGACATCTAATCAAGTATAAGTGCCAATCCAACATAATCCTTGCTATTAAGTGTCTGACCCGGGTTGTCCGGGCGGGGACGCATCCGACCTCATTGACAGAGAAATGCGTTTACGTTCCGGCTCAACAGCGAGCACCGTGACCGAAACCTTTTGATTGACCCTGACTACATCAGCCGGATTTTTTACAAATTTATCAGACAGTTCGCTGATGTGCACGAGCCCGTCCTGATGCACGCCGATGTCAACAAAAGCTCCAAAATTGGTCACGTTCGTCACGATTCCGGCCAGCTTCATTCCCGGAGTGAGCCGGTCAATCGTCCTGATGTCCGCGGCGAAAGCGACCGCCTCAAACTGTTCGCGGGGGTCACGCCCCGGCTTGGCCAGCTCTACCATGATGTCCTGCAATGTCGGCAGCCCATGATCTTCCCCTGTGTAACTCTCCAGATTAATCCGGCGACGCAGATCATCCCGGCACATGAGGTCGCCCACTCTGCAGCCCATGTCCCTGGCCATGCGGTCTACGATATGATAGCTCTCCGGGTGCACGGCGCTGGCATCGAGGGGGTTCTCTGCATGATCAATACGAAGGAACCCGGCGGCCAGCTCAAACGCCTTCGGGCCAAGCCGCGGTACTTTCTTGAGTTCTGCGCGGCTACAAAACGGGCCATTCTCATTTCTGTAAGCGATAACGTTTTTGGCCAGCGTGGGGCCAAGTCCCGAAACATAGGTGAGAAGCTGTTGACTGGCAGTATTTACTTTTACACCAACCTCATTTACACAGTTCATGACGGTTTCGTCGAGATTACTCTTGAGTCTGCCTTGATCAACATCATGCTGGTATTGCCCCACCCCAATGGACTTGGGGTCTATCTTTACCAGTTCTGCGAGAGGGTCCAGTAGCCGTCGCCCAATGGATACCGCCCCACGCACGGTGATATCCTGGTCAGGGAACTCTTCACGGGCAACAGCGGACGCGGAATAGATCGATGCGCCGCTTTCATTGACCATGACGATCATTATTTTGTCCAGTAAACTCAGCCCGCGAATGAATTCTTCGGTTTCCCTGCCGGCCGTGCCGTTGCCGATAGCAATAGCTTCAATGTGAAATCTTTGTATAAAATCGAGTATCGTTTGGCTGGCTTCCTGTCTCCGCACCACCGACTGGTTCACGTAGATAACGGCATTGGCTAAAAGCTTGCCCTGAGAGTCCAGACAAACCATTTTACAGCCGGTCCGATAACCGGGGTCGATGGCCAGTACAGCCCGCGGCCCCATTGGTGGAGTCATGAGCGTTTCACGCAGGTTGCGCGCAAAGACACGGAGCGCCTCATCATCGGCGCGCTCTTTAGCCTGCTGACGGATATCAGTTTCAATAGAAGGCGCCAGCAACCTCTGATAGCTATCATCCACAGCCAGAAACACCTGTGCCGGGGCGTCCCCGGTACTTTTGACGAAGCGCCGGTGCAGTAATGACAGCGCTTTCTCCTGAGGCGGTCTTACCATGAGTTTCAGGAACCCGTCGTTCTCGCCACGAAACATGGCCAGCAGCCGGTGACTGGGAACTCGGGCAACCGGCTCCTGCCAGTCAAAATAATTACTGTATTTGATACCTTCGCCTTCCTTGCCTTTAACCACGCTTGATTGAATGATGCCTTCCATGTAAAAAAGCCTGCGTATGAGCTGCCGTGCCCGGGGGTCTTCGTTGACCCTCTCGGCAATGATGTCACGCGCTCCGGCCAGGGCATCCTCAGCCGAAGTAACACCCTTTTCCATGTCCACGAACGCGAGAGCTTCGTGAGACGGGTCGACAACCTCCTGAGCCAGTATCAGTTCGGCGAGAGGTTCAAGCCCTTTTTCTTTAGCCATGGTGGCCCGGGTGCGCCGTTTGGGGCGGTAGGGAAGGTAAATGTCCTCCAATGCGGTCAGGGTCGCCGCTGATTCGACAGAACTGCGTAACTCGGCTGTGAGTACGTTCTGTTCTTCAAGAGATTCCAGGATTGCCTGACGCCGGCTATCAAGCGCTGCCAGCCGTGCCAGGCCGTCCCGTATTTCGCCAAGCACCACCTCGTCAAGCGACCCGGTTTTCTCCTTGCGATAGCGCGCAATGAATGGAATAGTCGCTCCCGCATCAAGCAGGGACCTGACAGCCTCTATTTGCTGGTGTGTGACTCCCGTCTGGTTGGCAATAGTCATGCCATGAGTTTCAAGCATTGTGGTTTTATCTCCGGGTGATGGATATCAATAATTGCTTTTATTTAATGAATCCTATTTGGTGTCTTGGTTCTTCACCTTTTTCAACAGAACCGTACTTATTTTCATACTTGTTGAAATTGTCATGAAGAGCAGCAATGGTCCTTTTAAAATGCCCCGGACTCATAATCACTCTTGCTGTAACAACGCCTGCAGGTGGTGCAACCATCATGAAATCCATTATAAATTCTTCTTTTGTATGGGTCACACGCAGATTATTGCAGTAAACACCCCCTGCTAAACTAGCAGGAAAGTTTACAGAAATGGCATTGCCTTTTTGGTTTTGTTGTCTATCTTCCTTAGCCATAATTATCCTCCTATTGATTTAGTATTTAAACGTCTACTTCTGACCATATTCCTCGTTAAAAACAAGTTCGGAGAGCTCTTTTCAATGGTCAATTTTTCCCCAGTATATTAGCAGCTCTCCAGTTTCATAAAAAGAAATTGGGTTCGTTATGGTTATAAGAAATAAGAGTTGCTAAATCCGCTGTCACTCGCTTTTCAGTTTTTCCAGCTCTTCGAAAACACCGGTCAATTCCTGCCTGGCTTTTCTGAGGGTATCCTCCATGGACTTTATCAGCGATGCTGCTTCCCTGGCATCATCTGAAAGCTTGTCCACAGGTGTTTCAGACCGGTCAAGCCTTTGCAGTATTTCATCAAGCCGTTCCTCTTTCTCTTCATAAGTCATATTTTCAAGTTTACGTTTCATTGTCTGTATCCTCCCTTTTCCGGACAATACTCCGCGCATAGCCATCGATAAACTGAGTCTCAATTGCTTCATGCTGCTGTAGTTGCGTAACACTCCGCAGGATTTGACTGCGAAGGTTCCTGGTAATCGTATATCCCTTCCTGAGAATCTGGTCAGTCATCAGCGCATTGAGTTGCCTTTCCATATTAACCAGCTTCATTTTTCGCTCAGCAACTATCTTCAGATACCTTGGCAGGCTAATATGGCTGCAAGTCGCTATTAAACGATTACTGCTTGAGTTCAACGACCAGTCACACAGATTACGGAGTTTTTGATTTTTATTATCGATAAACACCTTTTTAAGGTTGAAGCATTCTTCGAATTGCGACTTTATCTTCAAGGTGCTATTAGTAAACTGCTGCAGTACAAGCTCATACTGCTTCCTGAATCCATTTTGAGCTCCCAGTGTTTTCCTGGATAATTCACGGCTAGATAACTCCATCCTCCAATCAACAATATTCTGCAAACGGGCAGCGGCAAGTTCAAGTCCATGTAGCAATTCTTGAAGAGTATTAACCAGGACCTCAGCGACTGCAGTTGGTGTCTTGAAGCTCGAATGAGCAACAACATCCAGTATTCCTGTATCAATCTCATGTCCTATGCCTACCCATACAGGTATAGGACACTTAATGATGGAGCGAGCAATCTGTTCGTTGTCGAACCATGCCAGATCAAGCTGCGAACCTCCTCCTCTCACAATACATATAATATCAACTTTTACCTTTGCCAGAAGCTTAATCGCTGAAACCGTTTCCCTTTTAGTCTTCTCCCCCTGCATTGTACAGTCGGCAAATATTACCTGAAATGAAATTGGTGAGTTAAAAAGCGTTTTTGTAAAATCGTTGTAGGCAGCCGACTCTTTCCTGGTGATCAATCCTATTCGCAAAGGAGCAGATGTCAGGTAAGTTTCTGTATTCTTCTTAAGTACACCTTCCTTTGATAGCTTTTCAATAATTTGCCTGCGGTTAAGGTCTATTTGCGATTCCCCAAACGAGGGGTCAATGTCATAGATATTTAAACTGAGACCATATACCTCATGGTAGCGCACAGCACAAAGGACGCAGACTTCGCTGTTATCCTGTAACGCATCCGGCATGCCCGCCTTGCGTAGCTTGCTAAGGATTTGATTGTATTCTGACCGCCAGATAATCGCCCTGATTTGCGCAATTATATTTCCCTGCTCATCTACATCAGTAAGCTCGCAATAGTAGTTTTTATAACTGGCAGTACTCCTGGGTGCAATCAAATGAGCTCTAATCCAGAACTCCTGGCTAGACAAATACAGGAGAGATTCCTTGATTGAGGACGTTATTTCCCGTAATTGATATATCTTATTTGTAGTAGCCTGCTGGATAAATGGTTCCATTTT
>JAUVYX010000112.1 GCA_030602865.1 Dehalococcoidia bacterium
GATCCCTGTGCTCCCTCGAGTAAAATGAATTTTTCTTCTTCTACTGCTCTATGAATCATCGGTTCCGTATTTCTGATGAGGGGACCTAATTGCTCTCCATAGAGACTGTACTGCCTAATTACTTCTTCCAATACCAGGGGAGGATGCTGGTATATTTTAGTGAGGATAAGGTTCTTTAGTTCAAGGACAGGTTTCAACCTCTGTAACAATATATCTTTATTCAACAAGTCTTCAGCACGGATTCCTATCCTGGCAGTCTTATCAGTAAAAGCTGGCCCAATCCCCTTACGTGTGGTACCTAGAGCCTCTTGCCCTCGTCTTTCTTCTTCCAGTCCATCAAGAAGAATATGATATGGCATTATGATATGAGCACGATCGCTAATGAACAGATTGCTTATATCTACCCCCTTATTGTTCAGCTCACTTAATTCAGTAAGCAAAGCTTGGGGATTAACAACCATTCCATTGCCAATGATACAGGTTGCCATGGGATTGAAAATGCCCGAGGGCACGAGGTGCAATTTGAAAGTACCATAATCGTTTATTACTGTATGCCCGGCGTTATCACCCCCAGAATACCGTATCACCATATCAGCTTTTTCAGCTAAGTAGTCAATTACTTTCCCCTTGCCTTCATCTCCCCACTGACCTCCAATAAGAGCGAATACAGTCATTTAGTTACTCCTTTTCATATTTTTATTAAGTAATGTAGACTTTGAAATACGGTAAAATAAACAAAAACCGCTAAAATCCACAAGATAATGAGTACCTGATTTAATAGTAGACCAATTGTTAGCACTACAATTCTTTCAGCCCTGGTAAACCACCCTGCCCGACACTCCAGACCCAACCCCTCCGCTCTAGCTCTCACATAACTAACAAGGAAAGAGCCAACTACTACAAGAAAAATAAGAATAATTTCCAGGTTGCTTCCTTTGGATATGAAATAGAACAGCAAACCACAAAATATGGCTGCTTCGGAAATACGATCTACAGTAGAGTCCAAGATGGCTCCAAAATTTGTAGCTTGTTTATTGAAGCTGGCCAAAGCTCCATCCAGAAGGTCGAAAAGCCCCGAGAGTAAAACCAGAAGCCCTCCATAAAAGAAATAGCCCATAGCTACTACATAGGCTGCTACAATACTCACAGCTAAACCAATAAGAGTAAGGGCATTAGGCGTTATACCAATCCTACTTAAAATACCAATAAAAGGATTGGTGATTCGATACTCCATAGTATCTCTAATCTTTGTTAAGTTTATCATTTTAACTTTTCCAGTTGAGTTGCCACTTTCCCTCAGCCAAACCTAATATCCCTCCTGCCTTACAATGGAATATCAGTAAACACCGAGTTCGCAATTCCTACTGGGCTAACAACAGAAACCATCACCATTTACAGATACACAGCCTTTTCTTTTCTCCAAGGCACTCTGTTTGGCTCATAAAGTTATTGTAACAGCCTCAAATCTTACCCTTTGCTCTCAACAGTTTCTGGCTCAGGTAGGGTAATCAGCCCTTTCTGTCCTTCTCCCGCAATAAAGCTTTCGGTTTCTGAATAAGCTTCGCTGTCGGAATACTGAACTGGTGGAGATTTCATAAAATATGATGAAGGCGCTACGATGGCCCCGCACAGGCCGCGATCAAGCGCTAACTTACAACATCTAATAGCATCAATAACGACGCCAGCGGAGTTAGGGCTGTCCCATACCTCCATCTTCAACTCCAGATTCAAGGGGACATCACCAAAAGTGCGTCCCTCCATCTTTATGTAACAGAATTTACGATCATCTAGCCATGGAACATAGTCGCTCGGACCAACATGGATATTATCAGCACCCATATCGTAATCTAATTGAGAGGTAACAGAGTTGGTTTTAGAAATCTTTTTAGATTCCAGCCTATCTCTATCCAGCATGTTATAGAAGTCTGTATTGCCACCAAAGTTTAGCTGATAGGTTCTTTCCAGCCTTACTCCTCGATCACGGAAAAGTCTGGTCAGTACTCGGTGGGTTATTGTAGCTCCAACCTGTGACTTGATGTCATCGCCAATAACGGGTAAACCGCACTCAGCAAAGCGCTTTTGCCAATAATCCTCGCGGGCAGTGAAAACTGGTATACAATTAACAAAACCACAACCAGCAGATAGTATTTGCTCTACATACCACTTCGTTGCTTCCTCACTACCCACAGGCAGGTAATTAATTACGACGTCTGTTTTAGTTTCCTTGAGTATTTTTACTATATCTGAGGTTGGCCCTGGTGCCTTTGTGATAATCTGAGAAAGATATTTACCCAACCCATCATGAGTCATACCCCGTTCTACTTTCACTCCTGTTTTTGGCACATCACAAAACTTGAAGGTGTTATTTGGAGTGGCATAGATAGCTTTTGATAGGTCTTTACCTACTTTATTTTTGTCGATATCGAACGCAGCCACAAACTTTATGTCGGCTATATGATAGCCTCCGAGATTTACATGCATTAAGCCAGGTACAAACTCGTCTTCGCTAGCTTTTTTATAATATTGAACTCCCTGCACCAGAGAGGAGGCACAATTGCCGACACCTATAATAGCTACATTAATGGTCCCCATAATTTGATTCCCTCCTTATTTATTATATATATCCCTTATTAGATTTCTTACTTACATCGAACATATGTATTATGTGCCTATATTTGGTAATGTCAATGCTTAATATTGTCTATCAGTAGAAGCCACCTAGTTTCTATCAATACTCACTTGATCAAGCACTTTCAATACCTTCGCTCCCTGTTCAATTGAATCATCATAATAAAAGCTGAGGTGAGGGATAACTCTTAATCTTAAACAAGATGATAATTTCCTACGCAGGAAGTTAGCAGCAGTATTAAATCCTTCTATCACTTCTAATTTGCTGCTTTCTTCGCCCAAAACGCTAACGAAAACCTTTGCATTTCTCAGGTCTGGAGAAGTCTCTACTCGCGTCACTGAGATAAAATTACTCAATCTGGGGTCATTAACCTCGCGTTCAAGTAATTTGCTTATCTCACGCTTGAATACTTCGTTTAACCGATCTGTACGCCTAGACATGTATGTTTTTAGTAGCAACCAAGAGTCGTCTGGGATTATAAGATAAGAGAGACATTCTAGGTTACCCTTTCCTCTCTGTAGAATTCTATGATGTCACCCACCTGTAAATCAGAAAAATGTTCTATCCCTATGCCACATTCAAAACCAGCAAGAACTTCATTAGTAACTTCCTTAAAGCGCTTCAGGCTAGATACATTGGATTCAGCAACCACCTTATTTTGCCGTAGTATCTTAACTTTGGCATTTCGCTTTGCCTTGCCTTCGCTGATATATACTCCCGCTATCTTATTCTGCTTTCCTACTGCAAACACAACCCGCACTTCAGCTCGACCTTCAAATACAGAAACGTACGTCGGCTCTAACATCCCTTTTATTGCCTTCCCCACATCTTCTTCCAATCTATAAATGATATCGTAAATCTGAATATCGATTTTTTCTAATTCAGCCAACTGCTGTGCCCCCATTGTAGGCCTGGTATTAAATCCTATTACAATGCCCTTTGATGCAGAAGCAAGCATTACATCGTTTTCTGTAATGCTGCCACTTGCAGCATGTATCACATTGGCCGTTACCTGTTCAGTGCTTAATTGCTCCATGGATTTCTTTATTGGTTCAATACTGCCATGAACATCAGTTCTCAGTACAATGTTTAGTTCTTTTACCTTCCCCTTACTTATCTGGCTGGAAATAGTACTTAAGCTCGATAGCATATGGGGAATCTGATTCAGTCGTTCACTGGTTATATTACGTGCTTCGCGTCCATCAGCAACTACATTAAAGCTATCACCTGCCCTTGGCACACCATTCAAACCAAGGATTTCTATAGGAGTAGACGGTCCGGCTTTTTTTACTGGATTTCCTTTATCATTGAACATGGCCCTGACTTTGCCCCAAACTGTACCAGCTGCCACTATATTTCCTTGGTGTAAAATGCCCCGCTGAATCAGCAGGGTAGCCATGACTCCCTTATTTTTATCGAGCTTGGCTTCGATTACGACACCTCCAGGAGAGCAATCAATATCGGCTTTCAGATCTGCTATATCTGCAACCAGAAATACGTTCTCCAACAAGTCTGCTATTCCTGTACCCTGTTTTGCAGAGACAGGAACACAGATAACATCCCCTCCCCATTCTTCAATAACCAAATCCGCGTCAGCGAGTTGCTGTTTAATACGATCGATGTTTATATTGGGTCTGTCCATTTTATTTATAGCGACCACTATTGGTACCTTGGCAGCCTTGGCATGACCTATTGCTTCCAAGGTTTGAGGCATGATGCCATCATCGGCAGCAACTACCAGTATTACAATATCTGTTGCTTGTGCACCACGAGCTCTCATTGCAGTAAATGCCTCGTGTCCAGGGGTGTCCAAAAAAGTGATCTTGTTACCATTGACAGCAGTTTGATATGCTCCGATATGTT
>JAUVYX010000033.1 GCA_030602865.1 Dehalococcoidia bacterium
GAAAAATTATGACTAAGCCAAATATTTATTTTATAGATGTAACCAATCGTGATGGTGTTCAAACAGCAAATCTTGGCCTGTCTAAATTAGAAAAGACCATAATGAATATACACCTCAATGAAATGGGTATATTTCAATCTGAATTTGGCTTCCCCACTACAAGACACGAAACCTTTTATCTTCAAGCCAATCTAGAATTGGCAAAGATAGGAGTTTTAAACCCTATTCGTCTAGGTGGATGGGTTAGAGCAACTGTCAGTGATGTGGAGACTACTTTTAAACTGGTTCCTGGCATCAAACATCTTAACCTTTCAATATCTACTTCTGCCCAGATGATCAATGGCAAATTCAAAGGAAAAAAAAATAAAAACGATGTGCTGGAAATGATGATTGATGCGCTCGAGGCCGCTAAGGCACTAGGAGCTGAGAGCATTGGAGTAAATGCAGAAGATTCTTCTCGTACTGATATGGATTTTCTTATCAAATATGCTTCGGCAGCCAAAGATCATGGTGCCAGCAGAATCAGGTATTGCGATACACTGGGTTATGATAATCCCTTCTCTATCTACAAGGCTATTAAAACTTTGGCTGAGAACGTAGGTATTCCAATAGGCATTCACTGCCATAACGATCTTGGGATGGCCGTTGCTAATTCCGTTGCTGCAGCTATGGCTGCTGTAGATGGAGGACAGGATGCTTACATTAATGTCACCGTCAATGGAATAGGAGAGAGGACAGGTAATGCTGATCTCGTATCCACAGTTTTAGCAGTTACTAAATCAAAAGGCTTTTCCGAGAAATATCAGCTAGGTAGGCCCATCGATCTAACTAAGGCCTGGCGCATAGCAAAATTTGCCAGCTACGCCTTTAGTGTTCCTATCTCGATAAATCAGCCTGGCGTTGGCACTAATGTTTTTTCTCATGCATCGGGCATACATGCTGATGGTGTATTGAAGGATCCCTATAATTATGAACTATACCATTTTTCTGAGATAGGAAGAGGTGAGCCGGAGCTCGTGGAAACTGGCACTGAGATATGTTCCGGCGAATATAGTGGCGTTTCTGGATTCAGGCACATAATGGGGAAAATGGAAGTATCCTTCAAAGACTCCGATGAAGCGAGAAAAATATTAGAATTGGTTAGATATGCCAATGTAGAAGCACAAAAACCTCTCGTAGAAGAAGAGTTGCTCTTCATAGCTAAATATCCTCAAATTGCCAAGAAATTATTGACGTTAAAACCATTGGATTACGATTAATCTAATGATATGCACTGCAGGGCATATCATTACTTTTATCCATCCTCTAAGTTTGTATATTATTCCACGTTAATACTGACCTATTACTACCTTTGATTCCCAGTATTATATTTATTGAATATTCCCATAGTACAGTGTTACCTATGTGGTCAGCCAGCACACCTCTTTGACACAGATGGTTTTTCAGCTTAAAATAGCTACGATTTATGCGGGTGTAACTCAGTGGTAGAGTGCTTGCTTCCCAAGCAAGGTGTCGCGAGTTCGAATCTCGTCACCCGCTCCAATAATTCAGCTTCAAAGTGTTCACAAAATTCACAAAAGTTTACAACGGACTTGCTGGGTAGATTTCTACAGTCTAGGGCATCTGGTACAAATGCAAAGACAATAGCCTTGTATCACTATGCCTTAGATAGATTCATTGGCTACCCACTAACCCCTGAAGGTATAAAGAATTACCTTGATAGCCTCACTTGTAGAAATGGAAAGCATAACTACTACCGCTGTATCAAAACCCTCTGCAGATGGCTATATCACAGTGACCAGCTTTCTAGTAATCCGATTGAAAGGGTACTACCGCCTAGAAGGCAGAAAAGGCTACTTCCAGCTATTAGCAAAGAGCAACTAGATATACTGATAGAACATGCCCCTACAGAAAGGGATAGGGTTGTTCTTAATCTATTATGGTACTCTGGCATGAGGCTATCAGAAGCTGCAGGAGTTAAGGCTTAGGACTTCAATTGGAATGAAGGAACTGTGATTGTGCTAGGTAAAGGCAATCGTTATCGTAAGGCTCTAGCTGGTAATGGAGTAGTAAGGGAATGGTTCTCATCCCATGATAGCCTAGAGATAGCGAAAAATGGCATAACAACCATGCTTAGAAGACTAGGTAGTACTACTGGTATACATTGCAATGCTCATAGCTTTAGGCGTGGTTTCTGTGTCCATAACGTCAAGTCTGGGCTTAGTAACAAAGTGATTCAATCTCTAGGTGGTTGGGAGACTCCTAATATGGTCAGTCACTATGCACAATCGCTAACCTTTGAAGATGCATTGAGCCTGTATAAGGCGGTGAACTCCGTTGCCTAGCAGGCAATAGTTCAAAGCTAAAAGTTCACAAGGAGAAGCTAATTGTTCACAATAAGTTTAAGACATAGCTAAGGTGAGTATTACTTCAAACTTATCCTGATTGTCTTATCTGTAATGGAAAAGGGTATCCCCCATACCATCATTTCTTCTAAAGTGCTTTACCGTTGATTCTCTCTCAGACGAAATTTTTAAATTTTACAATGTATCAACCGTATACTCATCAGATATTCTATCTCTGTAGAATTTGACTTGAGCATTATAGTCAGGTTAATCAAGGTTAACATAGGTTAGGATAGAATATACTTATATATAAAGAAATAGGCTAACCTATCCTAACACCTTAACCGATATTGCTAAGCCTCTCTATAGTATCTAACATAGCCCAAAAGAAAACTTGAACAGCTTTCTTGCCAGAAGTTAACTCAGTTGATTTGGTTAAGTTTGAAATTACACAAGTCATTCAATAATGCACTACTACTAGATGCGATGACTTCCAAAATGTTCTACGTCAAAATCTATATTGATTATAACTGAGCTTTGCGTTTCGCTACCTGTTTTACTTATCAATACTACTTGTTTTTCCCCCTTCCATCGCCATTCAGAAACATTGAAATAAGCATTAAATGCAGACACAATACTACAAGGTAATTGGTTAGCATGGATAGTTTTGCTATCTATCAGTAAATCTAGTGTAGTAATAAGCTCATTAATGGGATTTACAGCAATTTCCAAGCATAACCACTCTGCATTATCAGGTTTGGACGGGTATCCTGTCATGCCCGAAAGACCAATTGCATATTTATGGGGAGTAAAAACAGGTGGGTTTTGTTGCTTGTTTCTTAATAACTCTCGTATCTCGATTATTATTTCATTTAATCCTGAATCAATGTCAAGTCTAGTAATAATATGATTTGTAGCAAATAATAGTAGGGTCGCATCAAAATCATTTACCCATTTTCTAGCATGCCCTTTTACTAATGATATGTTACAGAAACCGTGAGAGAACTTAATGTGTTTTTCAATTAGCAAACGAAGGTCATTGCTACTAGAAAGATTTGGCTTTAATGAATCATATAAATTATTCCACTCTTTGTCTTTATCACGAAGTCCTCTTATCCCCCAATCAAGTTCATCCAATAAATTACTTATATTTGTAATATCATCCATAGTCCATTCTTTAGATTCAAACAATTCTTTCTCTATTTTAGATTTAACACGGAGTCTATTGAACCCACCCTTGCTATTGTTATTTTTGAGTAATGGTCTATATTTTTTCCGTAAACCTTTAATATATTTATCATAATCATCAAATTTTATTAAACCCATTCTATCTGATAACATTGGGCAGGTTTTTTTGAATTCTTTTAATTGAATAGTCAGCTTGAGTTTTTGCTCTCTGAAATAAAGCATCCTCTTATGCATTTGTTCTAATGCTTCTGCAATACGTTCACTATCATTAATTACTAAAACATCAGATTCATGAGTGTTTTTTCTTTTATTCTTTTTCTGTTCAATTCTGTATGGATGAAGATCAACTTTGAATATTGCATCAGTAATTTCTTTAAACTTGGCCTCAAATTCGACTTGCGTGGGATCAATGTCAATGAAATCAACTCGCCTCAGGTCCTTGAGAAGCTCAGGGACACAGCAGTTTTCGACCAAACTGGGTATTATCTTCAGCGTTTCGTTTATTCCTTTGGTAATTGCAGTGTTCATTTCTTTTGTACACCAGACAGACGTGCTATATTCCCTGTTTATAAATATTATACAAGCATCAACATCCGTAAAACCTTCCCCGATCTTGCCAGGTATAGAATCGCCCGCAGTGATTTCCCACTTGTCAAACCAAACTTCAATTCCCTTTTGTGATAATTTATGAGCAATATTATCTGCGATATTTTCTGACTTACTTTGTTTCTTATAAGAAATAAATACTTTGTTCGGGATACTTTCGACAACTGACTGCTTATTAGCTACTTTTACTCTGTTCATGAGCTGACTTGTTGCTAATAGTCGATCCCAAGTTGCAATTTCTTCTCTATTACCAGACCTTGCCTGGTATGTATGTCGGTACTTATCACCTTCTCCATCAAAATCCTTTCTTCGTCCAATGATAATGTGATAATAAATAATGTCGTGGCGAATTGCATTAGTTGTTATTTTGGAAAGTAAATTGTTATCCCAGCGTCCAAGTTTTTTTATGGTATTTATTAATTGTACTTTGAAGAAATTTTCATATTCATTCATCCATGTTCGCCAGTCCATAATTTGCCCTTCTGCTACACGAAGACGACCAGTTGATTGATTACTATTATTAAACAATGGCTTCTCATTAATTGCAGGTTCAATTTCAATGAGGTGCACATCTAATGACCCATATGAGCGAACTCCAACAAATATAAAATCTGTAATATAGTTATTCGCTAACTTATACAATGGAATCACGAGTGGATTTTGTGCTCCTTCATGGAAAGTCTTGCTTATTATTTCAGGATTATTTTCGAGGTATTTTTGCAATGGTTTTTCACGCCCATCATTATCCAATAGGGTCTTGAATTCATCATAAATCTCGTTATCAATCATTTTTCACTGTCGATTAATACGCTAAGTATCTATCTTTCTACATTGTACCTCAATATCAAATGCAATAATATACGTTGAGCTCACCAAGGTGACTAGAGATACTTCCTATATGACAGGCACTAAGATCAGGTTAACATAACTTACAATATATTTAAAAGGAGGTAAACTATATCAGCTTCCAGTGGTTAGGAAGGTTAGGATAGGTTAACCAAAATACTATATATATTAATATCTACCCTAACCCATGTTAACCTAGTTAACCTCTAGCTTAATGAACCACAGAAGTAGTTCTCTTTGATTTCAAGAACTCATTTACATCTTCTGAGATATTAGTATCTATTTCAGATGCAGTCT
Source organism: Dehalococcoidia bacterium (assembly GCA_030602865.1). The sequence continues at coordinate 5,283 of JAUVYX010000033.1, forward strand.
GGTTATCTTCAGAATCTGAGTCAGGTTCATATCCATTCTTAACCAGAATACTGTTTAATTCTTCAAGGCAAGATATTTGGATATATCTTTTATTGCGCTTATACACAATCCTAAAGCCTAGACTTTTTGCTTCTCTGGATATTTGGCTTTCAACAATAAAATAATCACGAATTTTTAAGTTGCTTCTTATTTCAGTAAGCGGAATATCCATGTTTCCTTTCTTGTCTGATTTTACGTACGTATCCCAAATCTCGCTTAATACAACCCCTCTAGGCTCAAACACCTTAGAAGTATCATCTGCTTCTCTTTTTAACTTAACTTGCTCTTTAGCATACTCAATGAACTCTTCCTCACCAAGATGTCTTGCTCCTCTCATGATTGGAAGCCATGCTGAGGTGGACCCCATTGTTAGGACAGGATAGGGGCGATATTAAGATTGGGTCCCGCTATCCTCAAGGGGTCTGATGGCAAGGATTCTACCATACCACTACTGGTCGATTCTACCGGGGTTGATGTGTACACCTCGGCCGGTGTCCGGTAACGATGGGTCTGGTGGGGACGCTCAGTGTTGTAGAATCGGAAGTAGTTGCCGAGACCGATCCTGGCTTCTCTGCCGTCCTGATATGCTTTCAGATATACCTCCTCGTACTTTACTGTCCGCCACAGCCGCTCAATGAACAGGTTGTCATTGTAGCTTCCCTTCCCATCCATACTGATTTTCACTCCATGCTGCTCCAGGAGACCGGTAAACGCCTCGCTGGTGAACTGAGCGCCCTGGTCGGTGTTGAAGATATCCGGCTTGCCCTTCTTGAGAGCCTCCTCCAGGACCTCTACACAGAAGCCGGTGTCCAGAGTATTGGATAGCCGCCAGGAGAGCACATACCGGCTGTACCAGTCTATTATGGCTACCAGGTACGGGTAAATCTTATGGCCCGACGCCGGCTTACTGGTCATGGGGCGCCGGTAGATGGCCTTGATCTCCATTATCCGCATGGGTCTGCGGACACGTTTCCGGTTGACGCTGTAGTTCTGGCTCTTCAGCCACGCGGCTATCTTGCGTGACCCATAGAACGGCGTGGCCAGGTATTGACGGTCGATTAGCTTCATAAGAGTTAGATCCTTCTCAGAGATTCCTTTCGGCTGGTAGTACAGACCGGAGCGGCTGATATCCAGCAACCGGCACTGGCGTGCTATGGAGAGTGACGGATGTCGGCGGTCCACCACAGCACGCCGCCGCTCTATGTTCAGCGACCCAAGGCGCTCTCCAAGAAATCCCGCTCTACCTTGAGCTGGCCAATCTGCTGGTAGAGCTGGGCAATGAGGCTGGCATCGTCTTTCTTCTTGTGGTCATGGTCACCGCCGAAGACACCGGCAGCGCCCTCAGCCAGAGAATTCTTCCATTTGTGAATCTGGCCAGGATGAACCTCAAATCTATTGGCCAGTTCGGCTATCGTCTCTTCTCCCTTTAATGCTTCCAGGGCTACCCTGGCTTTAAATGATGGGCTGTGTTTCCTTCGATGCTGTTTCATATCCTGCTCCTCCTCTTCTGTCTTTATTATTTTATGGAGCAGAACCCACTCTTAACAACCTGTCCAATTTTCGGGGACCACCTCATGCCTCACCTGATAGTGAGGCACTTGACCAGCTATGCAACCTTTTAATGATAAAGCTGGCTGAAAAACAGAATGGGTGCTTGCTTCCCAAGCAAGGTGTCGCGAGTTCGAATCTCGTCACCCGCTCCATCTGTGTTCACCCTGAGATTCCAGTACTTCCAAATCCTACTCAGGTAACAGCCAAATACCCCGATATATACCTATATCTCATACCAGTACAACCGACTACCAAACTATATAAATAAACATATAACACGAGAACTAATCATATATGTAAAATGGGTGTCCGTTTTCTTTGAAATGAGGCTTGTAATTATCTGCTGCATCCATCTCCTGAATCCAGCCATTTCCCATACCCAGCCCATCAAGCACCTCAATCGTTTCCCTGTACTCTAACGCGGATATCTTTCGACACAGTTGTGGCATTTGTTTTGCTAAGTGCGTTGGGAAATACTGTGCCATGATACTTACTGAGATGTCAGGTGATAGCTCTTTGGCTATCCATGACAATGATTTGCTTGTACCAGCAATGTGGTTTGGGAGAATGAGATGACGTATTATCAATCCTCTCCGGACTAATCCTGTGCTATCCAATATCAAATTTTTCCCCACCTGGCGATACATCTCCATGATAGCTTTACGGGCATACATCACATAATTTGAGGTACCAGAATAATCTCTTGCATATGTGTCGGAGGCATACTTTAAATCTGGTAAATAGATATCTATGATGCCGTCGAGCATCCGGAGGCTTTCCTCTGAGTCGTATGCATTTGTATTGTAAATCAGTGGTAAACGCAGTCCCTGAGGAATCGCTTCCAGGACAGCCCTCACTAACTGAGCGGTGAAATGAGAAGGGGAAATAAAACTGATACTGTGACACTCCAGCTCATTCTGAAGATACAGCATGTTTTTTACTAGAACTTGAATGCTGGTTTCCTTGGAGATTTGATGTTCTGAATCCTGGCTTATCTGGTAATTCTGGCAATAAACACAGCTCATATTGCAATTACCGAAGAATATAGCCCCGGTACCCTTAGTTCCTGATATAACTGGTTCTTCCCCATGGTGATCACATACAGCAGAAATTATCGGCAGATATCCAGAATGGCAATAAC